>NZ_JBHMFS010000008.1:0-215055 GCF_051433165.1 Falsiroseomonas sp. E2-1-a4
GGCGCTGCCCTCCCTGCACCTCCCCGCCAGGAGGCAGTGGCCTCCCGGTTCTCAGGACCTTTGAGCAGGAGTGGTGAGGGGGCCGGAGCGACCGCTTGTTCGGCGGCACCGCTGGCCCCCTCTCCACTCCTGCTCATGATTCAAGGGTTCCAAGGGTCCACTGACCCTCGGCAGGGGATCGGGCGCATGCGCCCGATGGGGGACAGCGTCCCCCTGCAAGCACCAAGCGCCACCTCTCGCTTGCGCCCCCGCGCTCGCGCCGCTACAAGCCGCGCTCCGCGTGTCATGGCCTCTGGTTGGGCATGCCTGGCCGCGGATACGTGTCCCTGCCGCATGGTGCGGTCTGACTCTCTGAGAGGGGGGTCGGGGTGAGGTGGGACCGGCCAGACCTTGGAGGTCCAAATGCCCAAGATGAAGACCAAGTCGAGCGTGAAGAAGCGCTTCACTTTGACGGCGTCCGGCCGAGTGAAGGCAGGCGTCGCCAACAAGCGCCACATGCTGACGGCGAAGACGAACAAGATGAAGCGGCAGAACCGTGGCACCGCCCTGCTCCCGAAGCAGGATAGCGACACGGTGAAGCAGTGGATGCCTTACGGTGCAGGCCGGTAAGGGAGGATCTGAGAAATGGCACGTGTGAAGCGGGGCGTAACCAAGCACGCCCGTCACAAGAAGATCCTCAAGCTCGCCAAGGGCTATGTCGGTCGGTCGTCTACCGCCTATCGTCCCGCGTTGGAGCGGGTCGAGAAGGCGCTGCAGTATGCCTATCGCGACCGTCGCAACAAGAAGCGTGATTTCCGCGGGTTGTGGATCCAGCGCATCAATGCGGCGGTGCGTGAGCACGGCATCACCTATTCCCGCTTCATGGCGGGCATCAAGGCGGCGAACATCGAGATCGACCGCAAGATGCTGGCGGCGCTCGCCTTCGACGACGCGGCAGGTTTTGCGGCCATCGTCGAGAAGGCGAAGGGTGCCCTCCCCGCGCAGGCCTGAACCTTTCGGGTTCGGACTTCAGACCAAACAGGAGGGCCGTCCCGCAGGGGGCGGCCTTTTCCGTATCCGGATGCTGGCATGATGACGGATGACCTTGCGGTGTTGCGTGCGGAAGCGGAGGCGGCGCTGGCCGGCGCCGCGGATCTGCGGGCGTTGGATGCGGTGCGGGTGGCGGTGCTCGGCAAGGCCGGCAGCCTGAGCGGGCTGCTCAAGGGGCTGGGCGCGGTGCCGGCGGAGGCGCGCAAGGAACGTGGTGCGGCGCTGAATCGCCTGAAGGCCGAGGTCGAGGCTCTGCTGGAAACCCGCAAGGCGGCGCTGGAGGCGGAGGCGCTGACGGCGCGGCTGAAGGCGGAGCGGCTGGATGTGTCCCTGCCGCCGCGGCCCTTCGCGCCGGGCACGGCAGCCGATGGCGGCATCCACCCGATCAGCCGGACGATCGAGGAGCTGACGGCGATCTTCGGCACCATGGGCTTCCGGGTGGTGGACGGGCCGGATATCGAGGGTGACTGGTACAATTTCGGCGCGCTGAACATCCCGGACCATCACCCGGCGCGGCAGGACCACGACACCTTCTACATGCCGGGCACGGATGCGGCGGGGCAGCGCCTGGTGCTGCGGACGCAGACCTCGCCCTTGCAGATCCGCACCATGCTGGGCGAGGCGCCGCCGATCCGCATCATCGCGCCGGGCCGCACCTATCGCGCCGACCATGATGCGACGCACAGCCCGATGTTCCACCAAGTGGAGGGGCTGGTGATCGATCGCGGCATCACGCTCGGTCATCTGAAGGGCTGCCTGACGGATTTTCTCCGCGCCTTCTTCGGGATTTCGGACCTGCCAGTGCGGTTCCGGTCGTCCTACTTCCCGTTCACTGAGCCTTCCATGGAAGTGGATATCGGCTGGAACAAGAAGACCGGCGAACTCGGCGGCGGCGGGGATTGGCTAGAGATTTTGGGCTCAGGGATGGTGCATCCGAAGGTGCTGGCCAACTGCGGGCTGGACCCGCGCGAATGGCAGGGTTTCGCCTTCGGCATGGGGATCGAGCGCATCACCATGCTGAAGCATGGCATGCCGGACCTGCGCCCCTTCTACGAAAGCGACCTGCGCTGGCTGCGCCATTGGGCCGCCGACCCGCTGGCGCCAGCCAGCCTGCATGAGGGGATCTGAGCCATGAAATTCCCCATGAGCTGGCTGCGCGAGCATCTGGAGACGGATGCGACGCTGGAGACGATCACCACGACGCTGTCCGCCATCGGCATCGAGGTCGAGGGCATCGAGGACAAGGCCGCGGCGCTCGGCGCCTTCCGCATCGCGCGGGTGATCGAGGCGGTGCAGCACCCGAATGCGGACCGGCTGCGGCAGTTGCGCGTGGATGTGGGCGACGGGCGCGAGCTGTCCGTGGTCTGCGGCGCGCCGAATGCGCGGACGGGCATGAAGGGCGTGCTGGCGGTGCCGGGTGACTTCATCCCGGGCACCGGCATCACGCTGAAGTTGGGTGAAATCCGTGGCGTGAAATCCGAGGCGATGATGCTGTCGTCGCGCGAGATGGGGCTCGGCGACGACCATTCGGGCATCGTGGACCTGCCGGATGATGCGCCGCTCGGCGAGAGTTATGTGAAGTGGGCGGGCCTCGATGATCCGGTGATCGAGATCAAGGTCACGCCGAACCGGGGCGATGCGCTCTCGGTGCGGGGCATTGCGCGGGACTTGGCGGCGGCGGGGCTGGGCACGCTGAAAGCCTGGGATGTGGCGCCGGTCGCGGCCGCTTATCCCGCGCCGTTGCGGTGGCGCATCGCCGATCCGCGTGCCTGCCTCTGGGTGCTGGGCCGCGCGGTGCGGGGCGTGAAGAATGGGCCCTCGCCGCAGTGGCTGCAGGACCGGCTGGTGGCGATCGGGCTGCGACCGATCAGCGCGCTGGTCGATATCACCAACTACTTCACCTTCGCGGTCGGCCGCCCGCTGCATGTTTTCGATGTGGCGAAGGTTGCGGGCACCGAGCTGACCATGCGCATGGCGCAGCCGGGCGAGGAATTGCTGGCGCTGAACGGCAAGACCTACACGCTGACCAATGAGGACGGCGTCATCGCCGATGCCAATGGCGCGGAAGCGCTGGGCGGCGTTATCGGCGGCGAGCATTCCGGCTGCGACGAGGGCACCACCGAGTGCTTCATCGAATGCGCGCTGTTCGACCCGGTGCGCATCGCGCTGTCCGGCCGCCGGCATGATGTGCGGACCGATGCGCGGTCCCGCTTCGAGCGTGGCATCGACCCGGCGCTGCTGCCCAAGGCGCTGGAGGCCGCGACGCGGATGATCCAGGAATTGTGCGGCGGCGAGGCCTCCGAGATCTCCGAGGCGGGCGCGGAGCCTGCGTGGCAGCGGGACGCAACGCTGCGCTTCGCCCGCGTGCGGGACCTCGGCGGGCTGGAGCTGGATGAGGCCGAGGTTGTCGGCCGGCTCGAACGGCTCGGCTTCACCGTGGCGCAGCGGGATGCGGCGCGCGTGACGGTGGCCGTGCCGTCCTGGCGCAACGACATCGCCGGCCATGGCGCACTGGCGCAGGACCCTTCCCTGCCCGCCGACCGCGCCCGCATCGCCGCCGAGGGCTGCGCCGAAATCGAGCCGGAATGCGATTTGGTTGAGGAGGTGCTGCGCCTCGGCGGGCTGGATGCGGTGCCGGCGGTGTCACTGCCCGTGACCTCCGCGGTGCCGCGCCCGACGCTGTCGCCGAAGCAGGTGCGCGCGGCGCTGGCGCGGCGGGTGCTGGCGGCGCGCGGGATGCAGGATTGCGTGACCTACGGCTTCCTGGACCGCGCCTCGGCGGCACTGTTCGGTGACACGCCGGATGGGCTGCATTTGGAGAACCCGATCGCCAGCGACCTGGACCAGATGCGGCCGACGCCGGTCGCGTCGCTCGCCATGGCGGCGGCCCGCAATGCGGCGCGCGGGTTTGGCGATGTGGCACTCGGGGAAATCGGCGGCGCTTATCGCGACCCGTCGGCGGGGGCGAGCCAGTTGGCGGTGGCCGCCGGCGTGCGCGCCGGGCAGACGGCCGCCAATTGGGCCGCGCCGGCACGGCCGGTGGATGCACTGGATGCGAAGGGGGATGCGCTGGCGGTGCTGGGCGCGCTTGGCGTGCCGATGACAGCGGTGATGCTGACCACGGATGCGCCGGGCTTCTACCACCCGGGCCGGTCCGGCGTGCTGCGCCAGGGGCCGAAGACGGTGCTGGCCACTTTCGGCGAGTTGCATCCGCAAGTGGTAAAGGCGCTTGGCCTGGCCGGGCCGCTGGTGGGTTTCGAGGTGTTTTTGGACGCGATCGCGGAGCCGAAGCGCCGCAAGAAGGGCTTGCCCGACCTGCCCACCTTCCAGCCACTGAAGCGCGATTTTGCGTTCGTGGTCGATGCCACTGTGCCGGCGGAGCAGGTGCTGCGTGCCGCCCGTGGCGCGGACAAGACGCTGGTGACCGAGGTGGTGCTGTTCGACCGCTACGTCGGCGAGCGGATGCAGGAGGGCAAGATCAGCCTGGCCATCCAGGCTACCATGCAGCCGAGGGAGCGTACCCTGACCGATGCGGAGATCGAGGGCGTGACTGCCAGGATCGTCGCCGCGGTGGCGAAGGCGACCGGCGCGGTGCTACGAGGGTAGGCTGTTCCAAGGGGGCGGCAGGAGGCTGCGATGGGCCGGGTCGTGACGGTGCAGGTGGATGCGGAGGGCCGGCTGGTGCTGCCGGAGGAAGTCCGCATCTCGCTTGGCGTGCAGGGCGGTGGCGAGGTGTTGGTGGAGGCCCGCGATGGCCGCCTGCACATCCGCCCCCGCGATGCCGCGATCCGCGAGGCCCAGGCCATGGTGGCCGCGATGGTCCCTTCCGGCCTGAGCCTGGCGGAGGAGTTGATCGCCGAGCGCCGGGCCGACGCCGCGCGCGAACTGGCGGAGGGGGCCGGGCCGCGGCCGCATGGCTGAGGCCGCCCTGCTCGACGCCTCCGCCGTCCTCGCCTTGCTGCAAGCGGAACCGGGTGCCGATTTCGTCGCGGAGGCGATCGAGACGGCGCTGATTTCGGCGGTAACCCGCTCGGAGATCCTCGGGCGGCTGGCGCGCTTCGGGGGCGACGGGACGCCGGCGCTGGATCGGCTATCGCTGCCAGTTCTGCCCTTCACGGCGGCCGAGGCGGACGCCGCCGCCCGCCTGCTTGCCGCCCATCGCGGCGTGCTGTCGCTTGGTGACTGCGCCTGCCTCGCCACCGCCGCGCGGCAGGCGCTGCCCGTGCTCACGGCCGATCGGGTCTGGGGGACGCTCGGTCTGGCGGTGGAGGTCCGGCTGATCCGCTGATCAGTCGCGGCCGAGATAGGCCGTGGCGTCGATCTCCACCAGGCAATCGACGGAGCCCAAGCCGCTGACGATGCAGGAGACGCGGTGCGGCGGGTTCTCGACGAAATTGGCGAAGTAGACCTCGTTCATCGGCTCCCAATTCGCACGGTCCGTCACGTAGACGGTGCATTTCACCACGTCGTCCATGGTGCCGCCGGCTTCCTCAACCAGGGCGTGGATATTGTCCAGCGTCTGCTGGGTCTGGGCGCGGACATCGCCGACCACGAACTTGCCCTCCGCATCTCGCCCCGTGGAGCAGACGAACAGGAAGCCGCCGGCCAGCGTTGCCTGGGCGAAGGGGCGGCTGGATTTGAACACCTTGGGGGATGCGATAGCGCGCTTGGGCATGGCCTTGGGCTCCTTTGGGATGATCCGACGGGTTTGATATTTGCTCTTTCGCCGTCGCGATGGACACGGCACCCTTTTCTGCATGATCGACCGCCGCACCCTGCTTGCCGCCGCAGCCACCTCGCCCCTGGCCAGCCCGGCCCTCGCCCAAATCTCGGCGACCCGGTTTCTGCGCCTGATCGTGCCGAACCCGCCGGGCGGGCAGTCGGATACCATCGCCAGGCTGTATGGGGAGGCGATCCAGGCCACGTCCGGTCAGGCCGTGGTCATCGAGAACCGCACCGGCGCCAACGGGCTGATCGCCATGGACACGGTGGCCAAGGCGGCACCGGATGGGCTGACGACCGGGCTGTTCAGCATCACCCTTTTCACCTCCCTGCCCGCCATGATGGCGCGGATGCCACTGGATGTGGACCGGGATGTGACGCCGATCACAAGCGTCGTCACCTCCACCACGTTGTGCTGCGTGCGGGCGGATCGGGCGGCGGCGCGGGGCTGGACGGATTTCGGCGCGATGCTGGACTGGGCGAAGCGGCCGGGGAATGAACTGACGAATGGCGCGGCCAGCAGCGGCGGCGCTTCGCACCTGCTGACCGCGACCATCGCCCGGCGCAGCGGCGCGGCCATCATCGTGGTGCCGTATCGGGGCGGTTCGCCGGCGCTGAATGATCTGCTGGCGGGCAATATCGACATGGCCTTTGACTTCATGCCGGCCCTGCTGCCGCATGTCGCGGCCGGCACGCTGAAGGCGATGGCCGTGGGGTCCCGCGCCCGAGTGCCATTCCTGCCGGAGGTACCAGGTTTGGGCGAATTCGCCCGCCACGGCATCGGCGAGATCAACCTGCAAAGCTGGAACATCCTGGCGGGCCCCGCCAACCTGCCGCCGGAACTCCAGGAACGGACGGTGGAATTGCTGCGCCGCGCCGCCGACCATCCGGGGCTGGAGGACAGGCTGCGGGCGAATGGCCTGCTGCCGCTGCCGCCGACGGACCCGGCCGCCACCCGCGCCCGCATCCTGGCCGACCGGCCGCGGTGGCAGGAGATGGTGGAGATCAGCGGCGCGCGGATCGAATAGCCAGGGCGCGCGCCGCACCCGGAAAAGTTTGGACTTATCCCGGTTCTGCCCTATCTCCCGGGTAACGCAGGCGGGCCTTTCCCGCCATGGCCGGCGCCCGGAACCAGATGACCGACACACCCCTCTCCCGCATCCGCAACTTCTCGATCATCGCCCATATCGACCATGGGAAGTCCACGCTCGCCGACCGGCTGATCCAGACCACCGGCACCGTGGCGCTACGCGAGATGAAGGAACAGCTCCTCGACAATATGGAGCTGGAGCGGGAGCGCGGCATCACCATCAAGGCGCAGACCGTCCGCCTGCAATACAAGGCGAATGACGGCGAGACCTACATCCTCAATTTGATGGACACGCCCGGCCATGTGGACTTCGCCTATGAGGTGAGCCGTTCGCTCGCCGCCTGCGAAGGCTCGCTGCTGGTGGTCGATGCCTCCCAGGGTGTCGAGGCGCAGACATTGGCCAATGTGTACCAGGCGCTGGACGCGAACCACGAGATCGTCCCGGTCCTCAACAAGATCGACCTGCCGGCGGCGGAGCCGGAGCGGGTGAAGCAGCAGATCGAGGATGTCATTGGCCTCGATGCCTCGGATGCCGTGATGATCAGTGCCAAGACCAGCCTGAACATCGAGGGCGTGCTGGAGGCCATCGTCACCCGCCTGCCGCCGCCGACCGGCGATGCCGACAAGACCCTGACAGCCCTGCTGGTCGATAGCTGGTACGACGCCTATCTCGGCGTGGTGGTGCTGGTGCGCGTGCGCGATGGCCGCCTGCGGAAGGGCATGAAGATCCGCATGATGTCGAACGGCACCGCCCATACGGTGGAGCAGGTCGGCGTCTTCACGCCCAAGATGGTGGCGGTGGACAGCCTCGGCCCGGGCGAGATGGGCTATGTCACCGCGGCGATCAAAACCGTGGCGGATACCAATGTCGGCGACACGCTGACCGATGACCGCAACCCGGCCACCGAAGCCCTGCCCGGCTTCAAGCCCTCCATCCCCGTGGTCTGGTGCGGGCTGTATCCGGTGGATGCGGATGATTTCGAGAAGCTGCGCGAATCCGTGGGCAAGCTGCGGCTGAACGACAGCAGCTTTCATTACGAGATGGAAAATAGCGCGGCGCTGGGCCTCGGCTACCGCTGCGGTTTTCTCGGCCTGTTGCACCTGGAAATCGTGCAGGAACGCCTGTCGCGCGAGTTCGACCTGGACCTGATCGCGACGGCGCCTTCCGTCGTCTACAAGATCACGAAGACGAATGGCGAGGAATCCGAGCTGCACAACCCAGCCGACATGCCGGACCCGAGCGTGATCGAGGAAATCAGCGAGCCCTGGATCAAGGCCACCATCATGGTGCCGGAGGAGTATCTCGGCTCCGTCCTCACGCTGTGCAACGAACGCCGTGGCGAACAGGTGGAGCTGACCTATGTCGGCACGCGCCCGATGGCCGTCTATCGCCTGCCGCTGAACGAGGTGGTGTTCGACTTCTACGACCGGCTGAAATCGGTCTCCCGCGGCTATGCCAGCTTCGACTACACGGTGGATGGCTACCAGCCGGGCGACCTGGTGAAGATCTCCATCCTGGTGAATGCGGAGCCGGTGGATGCGCTGTCCTTCATGGCGCACCGCACCCAGGCGGACCGCCGCGGCCGGCAGATCTGCGAGAAGCTGAAGGAGCTGATCCCACGCCAGCTCTTCAAGATCCCGATCCAGGCCGCGATCGGTGGCCGCGTGATCGCGCGTGAGACGATCAGCGCCATGTCGAAGGACGTGACCGCAAAATGTTATGGCGGCGACATCAGCCGCAAGCGCAAGCTGCTGGACAAGCAGAAGGAAGGCAAGAAGCGGATGCGGCAGTTCGGCAAGGTCGAAATCCCGCAAAGCGCCTTCATCGCCGCCCTGAAGATGGATGCCTGAACCCCCAATCGACCTGCCCGCCCGAGGGAACGAAACCAAGATGACCAAGATCGGAAAGCGCGGCCTGCTCGGCCTCGCCGGCGCCGCGATCGCCGCGCCGGCCTTCGCGCAGGCGGCATTCCCGTCGCGCACCGTCAACATGATCGTGCCCTTCGCCGCTGGCGGGCCGACCGATACGGTGGCGCGGCTGATCGCGCAGGCGATGGGCGCCTCCCTCGGCCAGACCGTGGTGGTGGAGAATGTCGGCGGCGCCGGCGGCACGCTGGGCGCGCAGCGCTGCGCGCAGGCGCGGCCTGATGGCTACACGATCCTGTTGCACCATATCGGCATGGCAACCATCCCGACCCTGTATCGCCGCGTTGCCTACGACCCGCTGAATGGCTTCGAGACGATCGGCCTGGTGACCGAGGTCCCGATGACGCTGGTCGGCCGCAACAGCCTGCCGGCGCAGAACATGACCGAACTTGCCGCCCTGGTGCGGCGCGAGGGTGAGAAGCTGAACTACGCCAATGCGGGCATCGGCGCCGCCAGCCACCTGTGCGGCCTGCTGCTGCAACAGGCGCTCGGCACCCGCATGACCACCGTGCCCTATCGCGGCACCGGCCCTGCGATGAATGACCTGCTGGCCGGCACGGTCGATCTGATGTGCGACCAGACCACCAACACGACGGAACAGATCAAGGCCGGCAGCGTGCGCGGCTTCGCCGTGACCACGCCGGAGCGCATCGCCGCGCTGCCCGACCTGCCGACCGCGGCCCAGGGCGGCCTGCCGGGCTTCGAGGTCAGCGTCTGGCACGGTTTGTATGCGCCGAAGGGCACGCCGGCGCCGGTGATCGCCCGGCTCAACCAGGCGCTGGTGGCGGCGCTGCAGGATGCCAATGTGGGCACCCGCTTCGCCGCCCTCGGCACCGCGCCGGTGCCGGTGGCGCGCGCCACGCCGGAAGCGCATCGCGCATTTTGGCAGGCGGATATCGCCAAGTGGCGGCCGCTGATCCAGGCCGCGGGCCAATACGCCGACTGATTTCGGTAGGCTGCGCGGGCGGGTGGGCCGGTTGGGCCGCCCGATCCGCCGACCCGGTCCGAGACCGCCGCATGAAGGTCATCGAAAGCACCGGCGAACGCCTGGCATTGGAAGATCGCCCGGTCTTCCTCGGCGTGTTCATGGCCATCTTCATCCTGGGCTTTGCCTGGCGGGGGATTTCGGACGCCCTTGCCGGGGACCTGTCCGCGGCCTTCGGCACGCTGGCACTCGCCATTGGCACCACAGCCCTGACCTTCGGCGTGCTGATCGAGGTGGTGCAGCTGCGCCTGGATCGCGCGGAGGGCTTGATCCGCCTGCGCCGGACCAAGGCCACCGGCACCAGGGAGGAGAGCTTCCCCCTGTCAGAACTGCACGGCGCCGAGGTCGAAAGCCGGCGCGCCTTCGGCTCCGGCAAGCGGCGGCAGGCCGCCACCCATCGCGCGGTGCTGATACTGGGGGCGGACCAGCGCCGCGTGCCGCTCTCCAGGACCTTCGCCAGGGGCCGGGGTGCCGAATTGACCGCCGAGGCCATCAACCGCTGGTGGCGCCCCATCAGCAACGGATGATGGCGACGCTTGATCACGAGGCCCAAAGCGTCAAGCATCGGAACATTGGGGAGACCGGACATGCAGGCGGCCAAGGCCATCATCATCCACGCCGCGCGCGATCTGCGCGTGGAGGAACGGGACTCCGCGCCACCTGGCCCGGGCGAGGTCGCGGTGCGCATTCGCCAGGGTGGCATCTGCGGGTCCGACCTGCACTACTACCTGCATGGCGGCTTCGGCGTGGTGCGGGTGCGCCAGCCGATGGTGCTGGGGCATGAGATTGCCGGCGAGGTTGCGGCGCTCGGCGCGGGGGTTGCGGGCCTCGCGGTGGGCGACCGCGTTGCGGTGAACCCGTCCCGCCCCTGTGGCGCCTGCCGCTACTGCCTGGCGGGGCAGGCGCAGCATTGCCTGGACATGCGCTTCTACGGCAGCGCGATGCGGATGCCGCATGTCGATGGGGGCTTCCGCCAGCACCTGGTCTGCGAAGCCGCGCAGGCGGTGAAGCTGCCGGCAAGCATGGACCTGCGCCGCGCCGCCTTCGCCGAACCCCTCGCCGTCTGCCTGCATGCCGCGCGCCAGGCCGGGCCGCTGATGGGCGCGCGCGTGCTGATCACCGGCGCCGGCCCGATCGGCATGTTGTGCCTGCTAGTCGCGCGCCACGCCGGCGCACGGCAGGTGGTGATGACCGACCTGGCGCCGAAGCCGCTGGCCCTGGCGCGTGAACTCGGTGCCGATGCGGCGCATGATCTGCGGGCGGAGCCGGAGGCACTGGCGGCCTATGGCGCAGACAAGGGCACATTCGACGTGGTGTTCGAATGCGCTGGCAGCGGCCTGGCGCTGGCGGGTGCCATCGCGGCGGCGCGGCCGGGGGCCACCATCGTGCAGGTCGGCATCGGCGGCGATGCCTCCGTGCCGCTGAACACGCTGGTGGCGAAGGAGATCACGCTGCGCGGCACCTTCCGCTTCCATGAGGAGTTCGCGCTGGCCGTCGATGCGCTCGCCCGCGGCGCGATAGACCCGATGCCGCTGCTGACCGAAGTGCTGCCGATGGAGGACGCCGTGGCCGCCTTCGACCTGGCCGCCGACCGATCCCGCGCCATGAAGGTCCAGTTGGCGCTGTAGCCCCCCTTCCCGCTTTCGCCATCGCGGACCAGACTGCGCGGCATGCAGCAGATGGGTCCGGCGATGGCATCGGTTTCCGTAGGGCAGAACGGCTTTCCCCTGACGCTGGAGAAGACGCCCGCCACCGGCTCTCGCGGCGTGGTCACCAGCAACCACCCGATGGCGTCCTCGGCTGGCGCGCAGGTGCTGCTGGAGGGCGGCAATGCGGTGGATGCCGCCATCGCCACGCTGTTCGCGCTGACGGTGGTGGAGCCGATGATGGTCGGCGTGCTGGGAGGCGGCGTGGGCCATATCCGCATGGCGGATGGGCGGCACGCGGTGATGGATGGCCTGTCCACCGCACCGGCCGCCGCCACGCCCACGATGTACACGCCGCGCACCGACATGCCGCCGGAGGAGCGGGAGGTGGAGGGCCGCACCAATGCACTGGGTGCCCTCTCCGTCGCCGTGCCGGTATCGCTGCGCGCCTGGGCGCAGACGCTGGAACGCTTCGGCACCTGGTCGCTGGCGGATGTGATGGCGCCGGCCATCCACCTGGCCGCGAATGGCTTCCGGGTGACGCCGTATCTGTCCGACTGCATCGGCGATGCCGCCGCGGACCTGGCGCGCGATGCGGATCTCGCCGCTCGCTTCCTGCCGGGTGGTGCGAAGCGCGCGGCCGGGGAGCGCCTCGTGCAGGGCGCGTATGCGGAGACGCTGCGCGCCATCGCGCAGGGCGGGCCGGATGTGCTGCATGACGGCGCGCTGGGCGGGCTGGTGGCGGATGCACTGGCCGCCAGCGGCGGCATCATCACCCGCGCCGACCTGCGCGCCAGCCGGCCGATCGAGCGTGCGCCGATCGGCGCGCAGTATCGCGGCTATGAGGTGTTCGCGCCGCCGCCACCCGCCTCAGCCGGCGTGCATGTGGCGCAGATGCTGAACCTGCTGGACGGCTTCGATGTCGCCGGGATGGGCTTCGGCACGGTGGAATCCTGGCATTTGGTGGCGGAGGTGCTGAAGATGGCCTTCGCCGATCGCGCGGTGGCCACGGCAGACCCGGATTTCGTCACCGTGCCGGTCGGGAAGCTGACCTCCCGCGCCTATGCCGATCTGCGCCGCGCGGAGATCGATATGGCGCGGGCGCAGGAGTGGGCCGCGCATCCCTCACTGGGCGAATCGAACTGCACCACGCATGTCACGGTGGCCGATGCCGCGGGCAACATCGTTGCGACGACGCAGACCATCAACGCGCTGTTCGGCGCCCGCATCGCCATCCCCGGCACCGGGCTGATCGCCAACAACTACATGCACAACTTCGACCCGCGGCCGGGGCTCGCGCTGTCTGTGCAGCCGGGCAAGCGGGTCTATACCTCGATGGCGCCGACCATCGCGTTGAAGCACGGCAAGCCCGCTTTCGCGCTCGGCCTGCCCGGCGGGCTGAAGATCTTTCCGTCCGCTTTCCAGGCGGTACTCAACCTGATCGACCATGGCATGACGCTGCAACAGGCGGTGGAAGCGCCGCGCATCTGGACGCAGGGCCTGGCGCTGGAGCTGGAGCCGGCAGTGCCGGATGCCGTGGCGGCCGCGCTGGCCGCGCGCGGGCATGCCGTGCGGCGCGTGGCGACGATCGGCGGCGGTATGAACGGCATTGCCTTCAACGCCGATGGCACGATGACGGGCGCCGCCTGCTGGCGCGCCGATGGATCGGTGGTGGCATTGGGCGGCGGGCTGGCGCGAGCCGGCGTGCGCTTCGTGCTGGAAACCGGCAAACCTGTTTGACCCTCCCCAGGATCGCAAAATGACCCAAAAGATCGCCTTGTTGCAGCCCATCGCCGGCGAAATGGCCGAGATCATCCAGTCCCTGCTGCCGGAGGGCTTTACCGCCACGGCGGTGAAGGGCCGCAGCGTGGAGGACCTCAAGGCCGAAGTCGCCGATGCCGACTACGCGCTGTGGTGGGACGTGCCGGTGCCGGCGGAGGTGCTGGCCGCGGGGCCGAAGCTGAAGCTGCTGCATAAATGGGGCGTGGGCATCGACAACATCGACCTGGATTACTGCCGCAAGCACGGCATCCAGGTGGCGCGCACCACCGGCAGCAATGCGGCCCCTGTGGCGGATTTCACCATCGGCCTGATGCTGGCCCTCGCACGCCGCATCGTGCCCGCGCATAACAGCACCGCCGCCGGCGGCTGGGCGAAGAACGAGGTGTGGAAGCAGTCGGTGATGCTGACCGGCAAGACCGTCGGCATCATTGGTCTCGGCGCCATCGGCAAGGGTGTGGCGAAGCGCCTGCAGGGTTTCGATTGCCGCGTGCTGTACTACTCCCGCACGCAATTGCCGGAGGATCAGGCGCGCGCGCTCGGCGTGGAATATCGCGCGCTGGATGACCTGCTGGGCGAGGTCGATTTCCTCTCGCTCAACTGCCCGCTGACGCCGGAGACCACCGGCATGATCAACGCCGCGGCGCTGTCCAGGATGAAGCCCAGCGCGATGCTTATCAACGTCGCGCGCGGCGGCGTGGTGGTGGAGGCGGATCTGGTTGCCGCGCTGAAGGCCGGCACCATCCGCGCCGCGGCCGTCGATGTGTTCGACCAGGAACCGCCGCCCGCCGATCACCCGCTGCTGCACATGGACAACGTGATCGTCACGCCGCACTGCGCCAGCACGGCCTATGAGAACAGCCGCCGCAGCATCCAGCATTGGCTGGGCAACATGGTACGCGTCTCGAAGGGCGAGCCGATTCCGGAGCAGGACCGCGTCGTCTGACGCGGCCCCGCTGCTCCGCCGCTACTGCTTCGCGTAGTGGTGGCAGAAACCGGCGCCGATCTCGGTCAACCGGTCCGCGATCAGCTTGCCGGATTCCGCGCTGCACAGCCGCGGATCGCCGGTGCCGAGGCCATTCGGGCTGACTGCGTCATACTCGATCGGCACCGTCACCTCGGCGCCCTGGAAGCTCAGCGAGCCCCAGCCCTGGAAAGGCAGGCCGAGCGCCATCGGGTTGCCGCTGCGGGGTTCGGGGATGAGGTCGGTGCGGATGCGCTCGGGAAACAGATGCATGCCGAGGCTGGTCAGCGGATCGGCGCCGTGGCTGGACACGGCCTTGGCCTTCTCCGCCCCCAGCAGCTTCGGCATCTCCGCATAGGCGATGCGCCACAGATACAGCGCCGGGATCACCAGACCGGTCTTGTGCATCACCGCGCGCGTCGCCTCGTTCACGACGTTGACGTTGCCGCCATGGCCATTGATGACGATGAGCTTCGTCAGCTTGTGCCGCAGCAACTCGCCAAACATTTCGTCCAGCACGGCGCGGAAGGTGGCGGCGGACAGGGCGATGCCGCCGGGCATTGGGCCGAAAAAATCGCCCTTGCCGAAGGGCAGCACCGGCGCGACGACGGTGCGGGTGCCCTCCGCGGTGGCGCGCAGCGCGATCAGCGCCGCCATTTTCTCGGCCAGGAAATAGTCGCCCATCGGCGCATGCGGACCCTGATCCTCATGGCTGCCCATCGGCAGCAGGATCACCGGGTTCTGCGGGTAGAGCGTGCGGGCCTCATCGCCCGTGATCTCGCCCATGCGGACTTTCGTCGGCGATATCTCAGTCATGCTGGCGGGTTCCTCAGTTGATCTCATCGGCACGGATGCAGGCCACACGATGCGCTGGCCCGGTGAATGCGCGAAGGGGGGGCACGGCTTGCGCGCAATCCGGCCGCGCATGCCGGCAGCGTGTCCGGAACACGCAGCCGGAGGGCGGGTCGGAGGGGCTGGGCGGCTCGCCCGGCAGGATCTCGCGCGTCAGCCGCCGCGCCGGGTCCAGCATCGGCGTCGCCGACAGCAAGGCGCGCGTATAGGGGTGCGAGGGTCGGGCAAAAACCTCCGCCACCGGCCCTTCCTCCATGACGCGGCCGAGATACATGACGATGACGCGGTCACAGAGATGCCGCACCACGGGCAGGTCATGGCTGATGAACAGCATCGCCAGGCCAAGGTCGCGCCGCAGCTCCGCCAGCAGCTTTACCACCTGCGCCTGGATCGAGACATCCAGCGCCGAAACTGGCTCATCCGCCACCAGGAAATCCGGGTTGGTGGCGAGCGCGCGCGCAATGCCGAGCCGCTGGCGCTGGCCGCCGGAGAATTCATGCGGATAGGCGCCAAGCCGCTGCGGATCGAGGCCGACGCGCACGAACATCTCCGTCAGTTTCGCGCGGCGTTCGGCGGCGGAGAGCTTGGTGTGGATCGCCAACCCATCCTCGACCTGTGCGCCGATACTCCGCCGCGCATCGAGGCTGCCGAAAGGGTCCTGGAAGACGATGCCCATGCGCGCGCGCAACGCCCGCCAGGCGGGGCTGCCCGGCTTAGGCAAAACCCTGCCATCGAAGCGCACGGCGCCGCCCGTCGCGGCCAGCAGCCCGAGCAGCACCCGACCGAGCGTGGATTTGCCGCTGCCGCTTTCGCCCACCACGCCCAGCGCCTCGCCCCGCGCCACCGTGGCATCCACGCCCGCCACCGCCCGCACCGGCTTGCCGAGCGCGAAGATGCCGCGAGGCGCGAAGGTCATTTCAACACGCTCGGCGATCACCAGCGGTTCGGTCATGCGCGCAGCTCCCGCCAGCGCACGCAGCGCACCGCCCGGCCCTGCACCTCCTCCAGCGGCGGCGGCGTTTCGCAGGCAGCGGTGGCGAAGGCGCAGCGCGGTGCGAAGCGGCAGCCGGGCGGCCAGCGATCGGGGCGCGGCACGACGCCGGGAATGCCCTCAGGCTCGATGTCGCCATCCGGCACGGCGGCCAGCAGCGCGCGGGTGTAGGGGTGCAGCGGGTTGGCAAAGATCTGCGCGACGGGGCCGCGTTCCACCACCTGCGCGGCGTACATCACCACCACATCCTCGGCCACTTCGGCGACAACGCCGAGCGAGTGGGTGATAAGCACCAGGCCCATCCCCTCCTCGCGCCGCAACTCCGCCAGCAGATCGAGGATCGCGGCCTGCACCGTCACATCCAGCGCCGTGGTGGGTTCGTCCGCGATCAGCAGGCGCGGCTTGTTGGCGATGGCCATCGCGATCATCACGCGCTGGCGCATGCCGCCCGAGAGCTCGTGCGGATAGGCGCGCGCACGGCGTTCGGGGTCCGCGATACCGACACGCTTGAGCAACGCCACCGCCTCCGCACTCGCCTCCGACGCGGGCACGTCACGATGCGCGCGAATCGCCTCCGCCACCTGGTCACCGACTCGATGCACGGGATTCAGGCTGCTCATCGGGTCCTGGAACACCATCGCCATGGCGCCACCGCGCAGTTTTCGGCGGGCTGGCTCCGGCATGCGCAGCAGATCCTCGCCGTCGAAGCGCGCCACGCCATCGGCCACGCGCGCCGCCGGCGGCAGCAGGCCCATGATCGCGGTGGCCGCCATGGATTTGCCGGAACCACTTTCGCCGACAATCGCAAGGGTGCGCCCGGTATCAAGACGGAAGGACATATCCTCCACGGGCCGGATGATGCCGCCTGGCGTTGCGATCTCCACCGTCAGTCCCTGCACATCCAGCAGCGGCTGCGGCGCGGCGGGTGCGGGGAACAGGCCGGGCAGCAGACGGTCCACCAGCCGCAATTTCGGCCCGCCGCCACCGCCGCGCTTGTCCGCCACGTCGCGCACCGCATCGCACAGCAAGTTCATCGCCAGGATGGTAACGGTGAGCGCCAGGCAGGGCCACAGCAGAAGCATCGGCGCCTGTTCCATGGTGGCGCGCGCACCGCGGATCATCAGGCCCCAGGACGGTGTCGGCGGCACCACGCCAAGGCCGAGGAACGACAAACCGCTTTCCAACACCACGGCGGAGGCAACGGCCAGCGAGACCTGCACCAGTACCGGCCCGGCAATGTTCGGCAGCACCGTGCGCAGCAGGATGCGCGGCGTGCGGGCGCCCAACGCGCGCACCGCCTCCACATAATCCTGGCTGCGCGCCGAAAGGACTTCGGCAAAACTCACGCGGATGAAGCCAGGCAGATACAGCACGGACAGCACCAGGATCAGCGTGCCGGTGCCCGGGCCGAGCAGCGTCACCACCAGCAGCGCCAGCAGCACCGGCGGGAAGCACAGCACCACATCCGCACCACGAATCGCGAACACCTCCGCCAACCCGCGAAACCAGCCGCCAAGCAGGCCCAGCGCCGTGCCGATCACCGCCGCGATGGCCGCGGAGGCGAAGGCGACAGCCAGCGAGGATCGTGCGCCCCAGATCAGCCGGGACATCACATCCCGCCCGAATTCGTCGCGCCCCATCCAACTGCCGGGCACGTATGCGACCAGGCGGTTCGCCACATCCTGCCGTACCGGATCCATCAGCGGCAGCAGCGGCGCGGCGGCCGCGATCAGCACGATCAGCGCGACAAGACCGGCCGGCAGCCACAGCCGCTTCATGAACGGGTGATCCGCGGGTCGAGCGCGGCGTAGATCAGGTCCATCGCCAGGTTGATCAGCAGGAACAGGCCGGAGACGGTGATGACGATGCCCACCACCATGGGATAATCCCGCGCCTCCACCGCGCGCAGCAGCGGCGTGGACAGGCCAGGCCAGTTGAAGACGTACTCCACCAGCACCGTGCCGCCCAGCAGCGTGCCCATCTGCAGGCCGAGCACGGTGGTAACCGGGATCAGCGCATTGCGCACCACGTGCCTTCGCAGAACCCGTTGTGGCGTCAGCCCCTTCGCCCGCGCGGTGCGGACATGGTCACGCGACAGCGCATCCAGCACGGACGCGCGCGTCATGCGGAAGATGGTCGCCGCCAGCCCCTTGGCGACGGCGACAGCCGGCAGTGACAGCAGCACCAGATGCCGCACCGGATCCTCCGCGAGTGGGACATAGCCGCCCGCCGGCATCCAGCGCAGCCATTGCGCCAGCACCAGGATCAGCAGCGTGCCCAGCACGAAGACCGGCACCGCCTGCAACACGGCGGCGAGCGATGAGGCAATACGGTCGAAGGCGCCACCCTGCCGCACCGCGGCGAAGGTGCCGGCCGGCAGCGCGACCGCCACCGCCAGCAGCGTGCCCGCCAGGATCAGCTCCAGCGTGCGCGGCAGGCGCAGCGCGATCTCGGCGGCCACCGGATAATCATCGACCAGCGACGTGCCGAGATCGCCCTGCGTGAGGCCATACAGGAAGGCGCCATACTGCTCCAGAATCGGCCGGTTCAGGCCGAGCCGTTCGCGCAGCTCCGCGATGGCGTAGGCATCCGGCATGGCGCCGCCGGTGGAAAGCAGCATCTCAGCCGGATCGCCTGGCACCATGTGCAGCGCCAGGAAGACGATGCTCGCCACCACCCACATCAGCAGCAGCGACAACCCGACACGTTTTGCCAGCCACCACATCAGCCGAACGCCGCGAACTCCAGCAACGCCCCCGATGACGTGGTCAGCGCGCCCGGCAGATTGGTGAAACCGGTGATGCGGCGGTCGAAGCCGTAGCCCTGCTCGCGCCAGGCGAGGGCAACCACCGGCACTTCCTCCAGCGCCGCGCGCTGCATGTCCTTGTAGATCTCGACGCGCTTCGCCTGGTCGAACTCCGTGCGGCCCTTCGCCAGCAGCTCCACCGTGCGCGGCGTGGACAGGCGGAAGGAACGGCCATGCGCATCGGACAGCGAGGTGTCCAGAACCACCGTCAGCCCATCCGGGTCGTTGAAGTCAGCGGAGACGCCATGCACCGCGATGTCGTACTGCCC
Source organism: Falsiroseomonas sp. E2-1-a4 (assembly GCF_051433165.1). Lineage (NCBI taxonomy): Bacteria > Pseudomonadati > Pseudomonadota > Alphaproteobacteria > Acetobacterales > Roseomonadaceae > Falsiroseomonas > Falsiroseomonas sp. E2-1-a4. The sequence goes on from NZ_JBHMFS010000008.1 coordinate 19,060, forward strand.
GCGGATGCCGGCGGAGACGCGGGTGGACCAATCCGTCAGCCGCAGCTCCGCCTGGATGCCGATGGCGGCGAGGTATTGCTGGCTGATCTCGGCGCTGTCCTTGTGCATGCCGAATTGCGAAGTCGCCAGCAGCGTGGTGGAGAAGCCGGTGGGGAAACCCGCCTGCGCCAGCAGCGCCTTGGCGCGTTCCGGGTCATAGGCATGGCCCTTGGCGAGTTCCGCATCGTACCAGGGCGTGCCTTCAACGATCGGCATGCCCTCAATCGGCTTGCCGCGCCCGGAGAAGGCAACGCGCACGATATCCTCCCGTTTCACCGCATGCGCGACGGCACGGCGCACCAGCGGGTTGTTGAAGGGCGGGCGGGTGCCGTTGAACAGGATGTCCATGAACGGGCCCATCTGCGCGTCCAGCTTCAGTCGCGGGTCGTTCTCCACCGCCGCCATGCCGGACCAGGGGACGTATTCCACCATGTCCACATCGCCGGATTGCAGCGCGGCGAGGCGCAGATTCTCATCCGCATAGACCACCATGCGGATCACCGGCGTGCGCGGCAGGCCGGGCACCCAGTAGTTGTTCGCCTTCTCGAGCTGAATCCAGGTGCCGCGTTCTTGCGACGCGACACGATAGGGCCCGCAGCCCACGGCATTGGCCATGTCGCGCGATCCGCGCCAGACGATGGCCATATTGTAGTTGGCGAACCACAGGGGCGCGGTCACGTTCGGCGCCTTCATCACCAGCCGCACCGTATGCGCATCCGGCGCCTCCACACGCTCGATCTGCTGCATCTGTGTGCGGTAGTAGGCGGTGGAGCGTTCGCCGGCGATCTGCTCGATGCACCACTTCACGTCCTCCGCCGTGACCTTCTCGCCATTGTGGAACACGGCATCCGGGCGCAGCTTAAAGACCCAGGCGCCCTCGGCATCGCGCGAATATTCGGAGGCGAGCTCGCCCTGCAACTCACCCTTCTCATCGAAGCGCATCAGGCGGCGGTGGATCAGCATCTTCACCGTACCGGCAGAGGCGCCGGTGGAGGGCCAGGGCTGGAGGTTAGGCGGCCAGGCGGACAGCCCCATGCGGATCACACCGGGCCGCTGCTGCGCCCGAGCCGGGTTGGTCAGCATCGGCGCCGCGCCCAGGCCGGCTGCGGCACCGAACAGCGTGCGTCGGGTCAAATGGGGCATGGGCTTTCCTTCGGCGGGTGCGATGCAGCAAATTCGTCTCGAATGCCACGCGGGAAGACGACTTCTGTCAAGCGCAATCTGGCTCAGACAGCCGGAAACACCGTGATGGCCGCGGCAGGGATGCCGAGCTGCACCATCGCACCCGGCTGCGGCACCACATCCTGCCGCGGCAGCTTCACGATGAAATCCGTGCGCCCCGCCTGCGCCAGGCGCAGGCGCGAATGGTCGCCGAAATACACCACCTCCTCCACCCGCGCCGTCGCGGTGTTCGCCATGCCCTGCGCGGCGGCGCCAAGCACCACACGCTCCGGCCGGATTGAGAGCAGCACGGCGGCCCCTGCCGGCAGGTCGTGCGGCGTGGTGGTCAAGGTACTGCCATCGCCGAGCCGCAGCCGCGTCGCATCCAGCACGCGTGCGGGAAGGCGGTTGTTCTCCCCGATGAAGCCGGCGACGAAGGGGTTGGCGGGATGCTCATACACCGCCTCCGCCGTACCGAGCTGCTGGATACGGCCTTCGTTGAACACGGCGATGCGGTCCGACAGTGTCAACGCCTCCGCCTGGTCATGCGTGACATAGACCATGGTGACGCCGAGCTGCGCGTGGATGCGCCGGATCTCGGCCTGCAACTCCTCCCGCAACTGCTTGTCCAGCGCGCCGAGGGGTTCGTCCAGCAGCACCAGCTTCGGCTCGAAGATCAGCGCGCGGGCGAGCGCCACGCGCTGCTGCTGACCGCCCGACAATTGCTGCGGGCGGCGATCGCCGAAGCCGGGCAGGCGCACCATCTCCAGCGCGCGCTGCGTGCGGGTGGCAATCTCGGCGCGGGGCATGCGGCGGATGGAAAGCGGGAAGGCCAGGTTCTCCGCCACCGTCATGTGCGGGAACAGCGCGTAATTCTGGAACACCACGCCGATGCCGCGGCGATGCGGCGGCACCGTGTCGATGCGTGCGCCATCCAGCTCGATGCGGCCGGAGGATGGGTCCTCGAAGCCCGCCAGCATCATCAGCGTGGTGGTCTTGCCGGAGCCGGAGGGGCCGAGCAGGGTCAGGAACTCGCCACGATGCACATCGAGGTTCAGCGCGGCTACAACCTGCGTGTGTCCGTCATAGGTTTTCGTCACGTCGCGGAAGCGCACCAGCGGGTCGGTCATCGCGCCACCTTGCGCGCAGCGCGCAGGCGCAGTGCCTCACTCGCCAGCAGGAACAGCAACGAGCACAGGAACAGCAGCGTGGCGGCGGCCAGGATGGTGGGTGTCAGGAATTCGCGGACGGAGGCATACATCTGCCGCGGCAGCGTGAATTGCCCGGGGCCCGCCAGGAACAGCGTGATGACGAATTCATCGAGCGAGGTGGCGAAGGCGAAGACGGCGCCAGCCGCGATGCCCGGCCAGATGTTCGGCACGACCACGCGCAGGATCGCCGGCAACGGTGCCGCGCCGAGCGAGGCGGCGGCGCGCAGCAGATTGGCATCGAAGGTCTGCAAGGTCGCCAGCACCGCCATCACCACGAAAGGCACGGCCACCACGGTGTGCCCGAGCACCAGCCCCAGCAGCGAGCCGGTCAGGCCAGCCAGCGAATAGGCGAAATACATTGAAGCGGCGGTGACAATGTAGGGCGTGACCAGCGGCAGCGTCAGCAACGTGACGAGCAGCGCCTTGCCGCGGAAGCGCCCAAGCTGCAGCCCGATCGCCGCCGCCGTGCCCAGCAGCGTGGCCAGCAGCGTGGTGGCGATGGCGACGACGAAGCTGTTGCGCGTGGCCAGGACCCAGCGCCCGGCCGTCAGGAAATCCTCATACCAGCGCAGGGAGAATCCGCGCGGCGGCAGCACCATCAGCTCGGTGGGGGAGAAGGACAGCACCACCACGGCAAGCATCGGCGCCATCAGGAAGGCCAGCACCAGAACCGTGGCGCCGCGCAGCAGCCCGCGCGCCAGCGGATGGTCGCGCATCAGGCGCGTGCCCCGGTCTGGACGGTGCCACCGGTCAGGATGCGGGTCAGTGCGATGACGGCGCCGCTCATCGCCAGCAGATAGGCGGACAGCGCCGCTGCCATGCCCCAGTTCACTTCGCGTGTCATGAAATTGGCGATGAACCAGGTCACCATCTGGTCCCGGTCTCCGCCGACCAGGGCCGGCGCCGTGTACATGCCGACCGAAAGCAGGAACACCATGGCCCCGCCTGCCGCGACGCCCGGAAGGCTGAGCGGCAGCCAGACGCGGAAGAATCGCTGCACGCCATTCGCGCCGAGAGACGCCGCGGCACGCAGATAGGTGGCGTCCAGCCGCGTCATCACGCTGTGCATCGGCAGGATGGCAAACGGCAGCAGCACATGCACCAGCGCCAGCAGCACGGCGATGCGCGTGCCCAGGATCTGCGCCGGCGCATCCAGAATCCCGAGCCCCAGCAATGCATCATTCACCGGCCCTTCCCGTTGCAGCAGCACATACCAGGCCGTGGTCCGCACCAGCACGGAGGACCAGAAGGGGATCAGCACGAGCGTCAGCGCCACGGAAGACCAGGGCGCGCGCAGCCGGGTGATGGTATAGGCCACGGGATAGGCCAGCAGCACGCAGATCGCGGTGACCAGCAGGCTGACCCAGAGCGTGCGCAGGAACAGCGTCTGGAACAGTCTTTCGTCGGCCGGCACCTGTTCAATCGCGCCATCAGGCCCGCGCGAAAAATCCAGGGCGCGCAGCAGGTACAGCGAGGTGGTCGGTCCTCCGGCCCGTTGCAGCATCTTCCAAGTCTCGGACTCCCCCCAACGCGCGTCCAGCGCGATCAGCGAAGCGGCATAGGGCGCCTGCAGGCGGTCTCCGGCGCGCGCGGTGCGCAGCAGCAGCGTGCGGAAACCGGTGCGCTCGAAATTCATCCTCTGCGCCACGTCGCCGATGCGGCGTTCATCCAGCGCCGCGGCCAATTCGCGCGCCATGGCGGCGAAGGCCTGTTCCGGCGGCAGCCCCTGCCCATCCCAGGCCGCCAGCACCGCGCTGGTCTCCGGCAGCGCGGCGGCCACCTCCCGGTCGGCGACGGCGCGGAACAGCGTCAGCCCCACCGGCAACAGGAAGCTGCCGATAATCAGCAGCAGAAGCGGCGCGATCAGCAGCGCCGCCAGCCAGTTCGTGCGCCTCAACGATTAAGCCAGGAGGCGAAGCGCTGCTCCAGATCCGGGCCATTCTCCAGCCAGAACTCGGTATCGATCTCCAGGCCACCGGCCTGGTGATTCGTCATCATCAGCGGGTTGCGGGCGCGCACATCCGGGTCGTTGGCAACGGATTGCACCGCCGGGTTGATCGGCCACAGCCGCGTCAGTTCCAGCAACGGCCCGGGGCTGGTGATGTGCTCGATCAGCCGCATGCCCTGCGCCGCATTGGGCGAACCCCGCACCACCGCCCAACTGTCATAGGCGTACAGCAGCGTGGACCAGCGCAGATTGTAGCGCGCCCCGGCGCGGATGCCGTTGGCAACACGGCCGACGAAGCCGACCGCGTAGGCAACCTCCCCGCTGTTCACCAGCTCGATCGGCTGCTGACCGCCGGTCCAGAAGGTCACATGCGGCCGCAGCCGGTCGAGGGCGGCAAAGGCGCGCTGCTGGCCCTGCGGCGTCGCCAGCACCTTGTAGACATCGGCGGGCGGCACGCCATCGCCCATCAGCGCGATCTCCAGCGTCATCCGCGCACCGCGGCGCATGCTGCGGCGGCCGGGGAAGCGGGCGGTGTCGAAGAACTCGACGAAATTGGCGGGACCGTTCGGGTGCCGCGCCTCATCGTAGAAGACGGAGACGCCCCAGCCGATGGCGCCCGCGCCGCAAGTGGTCGCACCGCCCGGCATGAATTTGTCGCGGTTCACCACGGACCAATCGATGCGCTCGAAGATTCCATCCTCGCAGCCGCGCACCAGGTCCGGCGCCTCCACCATCACCACGTCCCAGGTGACGTTATTGGCCTGCACCATCGCGCGGATTGGGCCGACATTGTAGTCATACGCCGTATCCACCACCGGCCCGCCGGGAAAAGTGCCGAACAACGTGCTGCGCATATGGTCCTGCAGCGCACCGCCGCCGGCCACGATGGTCAGGTCGCGCGCCATGGCCGGCGTTGCGGCAAGCAGGAGGGCGGCAAGGGGGGCGAACAGGCGCCGCATTGTCTTGGTCTCCGATCGTCAGATGGGCGTGATGTGCCAGCCGGCATTCTTCCTGGCGTAGTAGGTATTGAGCAAGCGCGTCGTGATCGGCCCCGGCACGCCATCGCCAATCGGCGCGCCATCCAGCCGCGTCAGCGGGAACAGGCCGCAGGATGTGGCGGTCAGGAAGGCCTCATCCGCCGCCGCCAGCGCCTCCGGCATCAGCCGGCCATAACGGGCGGGAATGCCGAGATCGGCCGCGATCTCGAACATGCTGCGGCAGGAAATGCCCTCCAGCACGCCCACATCCGGCGTCACCAGCCCGCCATCGATCACGGCCACCACGTTGAAGCCTGGGGCCTCGGCCACCGCGCCATCGGTGGTGCACAGGATGGGCACGTCGCAGCCGGCATCCTTGGCCAGGAAGGCGGCACGAACGAAGTCGCCCCAATGGGTGTTCTTCCACACCGGGTTCACGGCGCTGGCGGGAATCCGCGCGACGTCGCGCACCAGCAGGGCGTTCTGGCCGCGCTGCATCTCGGCCGGCTGGCCGCGCAGGATCAGCGGGGTGACGGTGGCGAAGAAGCGGTTGGTCGCCTTGGTCGGGTCGCGCGTGCCGGGCACCGTCATGCCGCGGGTGCAGGCGAAATAGACCAACGCATCCGGCAGGCCGCTCTGCCGCACCAGATCCGCCAGCAAGCGCCGCATGGCACCCCGGTCCATGCCCGCATCCAGCCGAAGCCCGGCCATCGAGGCGAAGAAGCGGTCCAGATGGTCTTCCAGGCGGAAGAAGCCGCCCTGCCAGACATGCACCACGTCATAGGTCATGTCGGCATACATCAGCCCGAGGTCGCGGACCGGGATCTTCGCCTCGGCCAGCGGCACGACTTCCCCGTCGATGTAGCCGAGGGCGCGGCTGAAATCCGCGTTCGCCACGGTCAGGTGCGTGGGAACCTGCAAAGCCTCGGCCATCGGGCGCTCCTTATGCGCGAACATAGGAAGCCGCGATGTGCCCCGTCAAACAGGTGGTTTGAAGGCCCCCTGCCCCGCCACCTCCGCCCAGGCCCGGAAGGCCGGTGAGGGCGCGACGCGGCCGGAGCGCAGCAGGTCGAGCCACGCAGCCGTCGCCTTGACGAAGCGGTTCACGCCGCGTGGCCAGATGGCCAGGCTCATCGCCTCCGCCATCCGCGGCTCCTCCACCCCCAGCGCATAGGCGGATTCCAGCACGGCGCCGAGGCCCCACATCTCCTCGCAGGCCGTGTGCACGCCGATCAGCGCGATCCGCGCGAGGCGCGGGGAAAGCGGCGTGCCGGCAATCAGCGCATCGCAGCCTTGCAGATATTCGCGCGCCGCCGGCAGGGCCGGGAATTGCGCCTGCCAGTGTGCCGCGATGCAGGCATAGCGCGCCGAGCCCGCGGCCCAGCCCACCAGGCGAAACACCGCGGCCGCCAGCGCATCATCGCCGCCGGCCTGGTGGAATTTGTGCAGATGATGCGTGCCGACCGGCTCCTCGCAGGCGGCGAGGATGGCGAGCCACACCACCTCCTTCTCCAGCGGCGCCAGATGACGCTGCTCCAGCGTCAGCGCGCGATACATCGCCTCATAAGCCTGGTGCAGTTCCGGCAGGGCGGCGGCCATGGCGCCGTGATGCGGCAGCACGAAGCCGCGCGCCGCGCGGATTTCTTCCAATGCGCGACGAACATCATCGGGGGATCGTTCCATGCGATGAGTGTCCGTAGCGGCACCGGGGCGGTCAAGCCGGCGGGGCTGGCGTCATCGGCACGGTTCGGGTCAGATTGTCCTGTCAAACAGGCCCAAGAGGTAAAACATGCTCCGCCGCCACGCCCTGACCATGCTCGCCGCGCCCTTCCTGCTGCCGCAGGCGGCGAAAGCACAACCAGCCTGGGCGCCCACCCGCCCGGTGACGCTGGTGGTGCCCTTCCCGCCCGGCGGGCCGACCGATTTGGCGGCGCGGGTGGTGCAGCAGGGCATGTCGGCCGCCCTCGGCCAGCCCGTGGTGGTGGACAACCGGCCGGGTGCGACGGGCGCCATCGGGTCCCGCTACGTGGCGCAGCAGCCGGCGGATGGCCACACGCTGCTGGTCGCCGCCAGCGGCACGCTGACCATCAATCCGGTGGTGCTGCGGACGCCGGGCTATGATGTGGAGAAGGATTTCGTGCCGGTCACGCTGGTGATGACGGCGCCCAACATGCTGGTGGTGCATCCCTCCGTCCCTGCGACGACGGTGGCGGAGGTGGTGGCCTGGATGAAGACCATCCCCGGCGGCCCGGCCTATGCCTCCTCCGGCGTCGGGTCGTCGGAGCAGTTGGGCATGGAACTGTTCAAGCTGCTGACGCAGGCGGAGGCGCTGCCCGTGCCCTTTGCCGGCGGCCCGGCCGCGGCCACCGCCGTGATCCAGAACACCGCGCCATTCGCCGTGCTGAACGCGGCCACGGTGGGCGTCCATGTGCAGGCCGGCCGGCTGCGCGGCATCGCCGTCTGCGGCCCGAACCGCTTTCCGCAAACGCCGGATGTGCCGACCATGACGGAACAGGGCCTGCCGGACCATGTCTCCGGTTCCTGGACCGCCATCGTCGCCCCGACCGGGACGCCGGAGCCGGCGCTGGCGCGGCTGAATGAGGTGATCGTTGCGTCGCTGAAGACGCCGGAGGTGACGCAGCGCCTGGCCAATGTCGGCTTCGCGGTGGATGCGACCTCGCGCGAGGCGCTGGGCAAGCTGATCGCGGATGATCTGGCACGCTGGCGCCGGGTGGTGCGTGAGGCCCGGATCCAGGTGAACTGAGGGGCGCGCGCAGAGCCCCCACCCAACCAGCCCTCGGCGTTGCGGCGGTGCCGCAACCCCCCCCGCACACGGGGGAGGGCTTCATGGCTCAGCTCTGCGGGCGACGCTTCGCGCCGGCATAGGGCGCACGAGGCTTGTCGCCGCGCGGCGGGCCGGCATAGGCGCGCGGCGCCCGGTCCGGCCGCGGGGGGCCGGGCGGCCGTTCCGGCCGCGGGGGACCGGGCGGCCGTTCCGGACGCGGGGGCGCCGGGCGGTCGCGCTGCGGCTCCCGCGGCGGGGCGCGGCTCGGCGCCGGGGCGTTGGCCATCGGCTCGATCCGGATGCGGTCGTCATCGTCGCCGGAGACGCGCTGGGCGGAGGCGGCGAAGCGCGCGGCGGCCCAGGGGGCGATCTCGACGCGGGTTTCGCGGTCCATCACCTCGATCCGGCCCACTTCCTTCCGCGTCAGGTCGCCCTTGCGGCAGATGAAGGGCAGGATCCAGCGCGGGTCGGCCTGATCATGCCGGCCGATGGACAGGCGGAACCACACGCCCTCCGCACCCTGTTCGCGCGGCGGGCGCGGGGCGGGCGGCGGCGGGGCAGACAGTTCTTCGGGTGCGGGCAAGGAAGATCGCAGCGCCTGGAACAGCGCAGCAGCCACCTGGTCCGGGGTCTTGTCCACCAGCAGTGCGCGGGCGAGGTCCATGTCGTCCTCATCCGCCACCGCATCCACGGCGGTGCGGGCCTGGGCGGCCAGGCGCTCGCGGTCCTTGGCGCGGACATCCTCGGCGGTCGGCGGACCGGACCATTCGGCCTGGATGCGGGCGTTGGACAGCAGGCGTTCGGCCAGGCGGCGGCGGGTATGGGTCACCAGCAGCACGGCCACGCCCTTGCGGCCCGCGCGGCCGGTGCGGCCGGAGCGGTGCTGCAAGGTTTCCTTGTCGCGCGGCAGCTCGGCATGGATCACCAGGCCGAGGTCCGGCAGGTCGATGCCGCGGGCGGCCACGTCGGTGGCGACGCAGACGCGGGCGCGACGGTCGCGCAGGGCCTGCAAAGCGCGGTTGCGCTCCGCCTGGGTCAGTTCGCCGGACAGCGCCACGGCCGAGAAGCCGCGCTCCGAGAGGCTGCCATGCAGCCGGTTCACCTGTTCGCGCGTGTTGCAGAACACCAGCGCGCCGCCGGATTCGTACCAGCGCAGCGCATTGACCACGGCGGCCTCAACCTCCCGCGGTCCGACCAGCATGGCGCGATAGGCGATGTCGCCATGGCGCTCGCCCTCGACGGTCGCCGCGATCCGCAGCGCGCCGCGCTGGTACGAAGCGGCAAGCGCCACGATTTCCCGCGGCACCGTCGCCGAGAACAGCAGCGTGCGGCGGGATTCCGGCGCGCCTTCGAGGATGGCTTCCAGATCGTCCCGGAACCCCATGTCCAGCATCTCGTCCGCCTCATCGAGCACGGCGGCGCGGAGCTGGGACAGGTCCATGTTGTTGCGGTCGAGATGGTCCCGCAAACGGCCCGGTGTGCCGACGACGATCTCGGCGCCCATCCCCAGCGCACGGCGATCGGCCCGCACATCGGTGCCGCCGACGCAGGAAATCACGCGCACGGGGGTGCCGGAATACAGCCAGGCCAGCTCGTCCCGCACCTGCATCGCCAATTCGCGGGTCGGCGCGATGACGAGGGCCAGCGGCACCTGGCTGCGGCCGCCGGACAGAACCTGCTCGGCGATGGCGAGGCCAAAGGCGACGGTCTTGCCGGAGCCGGTCTGGGCGGAGACCAGCAGGTCTCGCCCAACGGCTGCGGGGTCCAGCACGGCGGCCTGGACGGGGGTGGGTTCGGCGTAGCCGCGCTCGGCCAGGGCCTGGGCGAGACGTTCGGGGAGATCGGGAAAGGGCATTGTGGCGGGTGTCTAGCGCAGACGGCGCGATTCCGCACGAACTCCCTTGCCGCGGCGCAGCATGGCAGCCCCGCGCGCCCTACGCCCCGTGCAGCACAACCCCCGCCTGCCGCAGCCGGGCCACCTCCTCCACCCCCAGCAACGGCCCGAGCAGCGCGTCATTGTCGGCGCCCAGCTTCGGCGCGGGGTTGCGCAGGATGCCGGGGGTCACCGACAGGCGCGGCACCTCGCCATGCATGGGCAGCCAGCCATCCGGCATGTCCTCGTCCGGCACCTCGATCAGCGCCTCCCGCTCCGCGATATAGTGATCCTCGTCGAGTTCCGAGACATCCATGATCGGGCCGATGGTCACGCCATCCCGGTCGAATTGCGCCAGCGCCTCGGCGCGGTCCATTTTCCCGAGTGCATCGCGAATGACGCCGTCGATGACCTCGATATTCGCCAGCCGGTCCGGGTTGGTGCGGAAGCGCGGGTCGTCGACCAGTTCGGGCCGCCCGATGCTCTGCATCAGCCGCACGAACACCGCCTGGGTGCTGGTGGACAGGCTGAGCCAGCCGCCATCCCGCGTGCGATAGGCGTTGCGCGGCGCGGTATTGGTGCTGCGGCTGCCGGTGCGCGGCTTGACTTGGCCGCTGATCCGCCAATTCGCCATCTGCGGTTCCAGCACCGCGAAGATCGGCTCGAACAGCGAGAGGTCCACCACCTGGCCCTGCCCCGTCGCCTTCGCATGCCACAGCGCGATCATGGCGGCGGAGGCGCCGTACAGCCCGGCATAGGCATCCGCCATGAACATCGGCGGCAGCACAGGCTCCCGATCCGCGAAGCCGTTCAGCGCGGCGAAGCCGGCATAGCCCTCGACGAGGGTGCCGAAGCCCGGCTTGTGGCGGAACGGCCCGGTCTGGCCCCACCCGGAAACGCGGATGATCACCAGCGCCGGGTTGATCGCCAGCAATTCCTCCGGCCCGAGCCCCATCTCCTCCAACACGCCGGGCCGGAAGCTTTCGACGAACATCGCCGCATCGGCCACCAGCCGCTTCACCACCGCCACAGCCTCTGCCCGCCGAAGGTCGAGGCACAGGCTGCGCTTGTTGCGGCAGCAGGTCTTCCAGGCGGTCTCGATGCCGCCGACCTTCCAGGCGCGCAGGCTGTCGCCCGCGGGCGGTTCCACCTTCACCACCTCCGCCCCATGGTCGGCGAGCACCTTGGTGAGCATGTTGCCGGCGACCAGGCGGGACAGGTCCACCACCCGCAGCCCATCCAACGCACCCTTGGCCGCCGGGTCGAATTGCCGCCGGTGCTTCGGCTGGCGTGGCTTTTCCTGTGGTTCCAAAACGCGGCCCTCCCCGAATTGAAGGCGTAGGGCGCCGGCTCCGCCCCGGTCAATCCGGGCGCCCGCGAAGGGGCCGGGCGCTGGACGGTTTGCGCCCAGATGCGTATCAGTTGCAGTCTGCGTTTCCGGACTTTGCCCATGACGCTCGCCGGACTGTCCCTGCGTGACCTTGAATACCTGCTGGCGGTGGCGGAGCATCTCAGCTTCGGCCGCGCCGCGCAGGCCTGCGCCGTCAGCCAGCCCACCCTCTCCGCCCAGATCCGCAAGATCGAGGAATTGCTGCAGGTCGAGTGCTTCGAGCGCGCGCCGCGCGGCGTGCTCATCACCCCCCGCGGTGCGGAGCTTGCGGCGCAGGCCCGGCTGGTGGTGGCGGAGGCGCGGCGGATGTTCGAGATTGCGGCCGCCGGTGCCGCGCCGCTGGAAGGCACCTTCCGCCTCGGTGTCATCTCCACCCTCGGCCCCTATTTGGTGCCCTTCCTGCTGAAGCCGCTGCGCGCCCGCTTCCCGCAGCTTCGCCTGCTGCTGTCGGAAGGGCTGACGCGGCACCTGGCGCGGCAGGTGGAGGATGGGGAGCTGGATGCGATCCTCGCCGCCTCCCCCCTGCCCGGCCCGGACCTGACCGAACTCAAATTGTTCCGCGAGGAATTCGTGCTGGTGGTGCCGCGCGACCATCCGCTGGCCCGCGTCGAGCAGGTGGCGCGGGAGGATGTTCCGGTGCCGGAGCTGATCCTGCTCAGCGAAGGCCACTGCCTGCGCGACCACGCCCTGGCCTATTGCCCCACCCGCCTGCAGGTGGACCGCCCGGAATTGCAGGCGGCCAGCCTGGAGACGCTGCGCCAGATGGTCGCGGCCGGTGTCGGCGTGTCCTTCATGCCGCAGCTTGCCGTGCAGATCGGCGCGTTGCTGGACGACATGGTGGCCTATCGCCGCATCGGCGATGGCAGCATGGGGCGCGACGTCGCGCTGTTCCACCGACCGGGATTCAGTCGAATTCGAGACGTGCGCCTGCTGCGCCAGGCGATCCGGGAAATCCTCTCGGAACAGAGCGCCGTGAAGGTGGCGGCGACGCTGGCCTGAACGGCGCGCGCGCCCGAAGCGGCCGTTTTTCCGAAAAATCCGGCCTGCTCGCCCGGCGCAACATCCGGCATGGACGCCGATGCGGAATTGCGACAAAGAGCGAGGCGTGAGCTTCGCGCCTGGCGCGTTCGCTCGGTGCAATCATTGCAATGGGTTCATCGACCGCGCGGAGCCAACCAGCGGCCATTTCGGGAGACTTCAGATGACACAGCCAACCACCCCCTTTCTGTCCAGCCGCCGCAGCCTGCTGCGCGCGGGTGCCGGCCTTGGCGCCGCCGCCGCGCTGCCGGGCCTCGCACAGGCGCAGGATTTTGCCGGGCGCACGATCGAATTCGTCATTCCCTTCGCCGAGGCCGGCGGCAGCGATGTCTGGGCGCGCTTCATGGCGCCGTTCCTCGGCAAGCACCTGCCGGGCCAGCCGAATGTTATCGTCCGCAACGTGCCCGGCGGCGGGTCCATCACCGGCACCAACACCTTCTACCAGCGCGCGCGGCCGGATGGGCTGAGCTTCATCGGCACCTCCGGCTCCACCCAGTTCCCCTATCTGCTGGGCGACCCGCGGGTGCGCTACGACTACACCAAGATGATTCCGACCTATGTCTCCCCCACCGGCGGCGTGGTCTATCTGCCGAAGAGCCTGGGCATCGAGAACGCCTCCCAGCTCGGCCGGCTGCGCGACCGGGAACTGGTCTATGGCAGCCAGGGCGCCACGTCGCTGGACCTGGTGCCGATGCTGGCCTTCCGCCTGCTTGGGCTGAATGTGCGCTTCGTCTTCGGCATGCGCGGGCGCGGCGAGGCGCGGCTCGGCCTGATGCGCGGCGAGATCACCATCGACTACCAGACCTCCTCCGCCTTCATCACGCAGGTGATGCCGATGGTGGAAGCGGGCACGGCGGTGCCGATGTTCTCCTACGGCGTGCTCGACGCCCAGGGCAATGTGCAGCGCGACCCGTCCTTCCCGAACCTGCCGCATTTCGTCGAAGTGTATGAGATGCTGAACGGCCGCAAGCCGTCCGGCGTGGAATACGATGCCTACCTCGCCTTCTTCGCCTCCGGCTTCGCCGGCCAGAAGCCGGCGATGCTGCCGCCCAACACGCCGGCCAACATCGTCGCCACCTACCGCAAGGCCTTCGCCGATGCGGTGGCGGACCCGGAGCTGCAGGCGCGCAAGGGCGATGTGCTGGGTGACTACGAGCAGGCGGTAGGCGATGACGTGGAGGCGGTCTTTCGCATCGCCACCACCATCAAGCCCGAGGCCCGCGAATGGGTGCGGAACTTCCTGGCAACCAACCACAACGTCCGCTTCTGAGCGGGCGGGCGGGCGGGGCGCGAAAGCGCCTGCCCGCCATCCTGCGCCGCGAAGGCTGCCCACCCCATGATCGATCTGTTCTTCGCGACCCTCGGCAATCTGCTGACGTTGCAGCATATGGGCTACATGATGGCCGGCGTCAGCCTGGGCCTGGTGATTGGCGTGCTGCCGGGGGTGGGCGGCATTGCCGGCCTGTCGCTGCTGCTGCCGTTTCTTTACGGCATGGACTCGACCTCGGCGCTCGCCATGCTGATCGGCCTGCTCGCCATCATCCCGACCGCTGATACCTTCACCTCCATCCTGATGGGCATCCCCGGCTCCTCCGCCTCCCAGGCCACGGTGCTGGATGGGTTCCCTCTCGCCAAGCAGGGCCAGGCGGCGCGGGCGCTGTCGGCGGCCTTCGCGGCCTCCATGATCGGCGGGCTGTTCGGCGCGCTGCTGCTGACCTTCGCCGTCCTCATAGCGGCCCCCATCATCCTGGCCTTCGGCACGGCCGAGCTGTTCATGCTGACGCTGTTCGGGCTTTCCATGGTGGGCGTGCTGTCCGGCGCCAACATGGTGAAGGGCATCGCTTCCGCCTGCCTCGGCCTCGGCTTCGGCCTGGTCGGTGCGGCGCCGGCCACCAGCGAGTACCGCATGGATTTCGGCATGCTTTACCTGATTGACGGAATCCCGCTGGTCACCGTGGCGCTCGGCATTTTCGCGCTGCCGGAAATTCTGGATCTGCTGCGCGGCGGCGGGTCTATCGCGCAGGGCGCGCAACTCGGCAAAGGCTGGTTCCGCGGCGTGCGCGACACGCTGGCGAATTTCTGGCTGACGCTGCGCTGTTCCGGCATCGGCGCGCTGATCGGCGCCATCCCGGGCATCGGCGGCAGCGTCGTGGACTGGATCGCCTATGGCCATGTGGTGCAGACCACGAAGGACAAATCGCAATTCGGCAAGGGCGACATCCGCGGCGTGATCGCGCCGGAATCCGCCAACAACGCCACCGCCGCTGGCGCCCTGCTGCCGACGCTGCTGTTCGGCATTCCGGGCTCGGGATCGATGGCGATCTTCCTCGCCGCCATGATCCTGCTCGGCATCCAGCCTGGCCCGGGCATGGCGAGCAACGACCTCGGCATCACCTATACCATCATCTGGTCGCTCGCGATTGCGAACGTCATCGGCACGGCGATGTGCATCCTGCTGGCGCCGGGCATCGCGAAGCTGACGGCGGTGCGCTACGCGCTGATCGCGCCCTTCATGATCATGGTGATCTGCTTCGCCGCCTTCCAGGCAACGCGCAGCTTCGAAGACCTGATGGCGCTACTGGTCATGGGCATCCTCGGCATCTTCCTGCGCCGCTTCGGCTGGTCCCGCCCCGCCTTCCTGATCGGCTTCGTGCTGGCGCTGGGTGGGGAGCGTTACCTGTACCAAGCCGTGCAGTTCTACGGCTGGGGCTTCGTGACGCGGCCGCTGGTGCTGATGATCGCGGCCATCACCATCATCTCCATCTGGGCCGGTCTGCGCGGCACGAAAAGCGGCAGCAGCATCCATACCGAAGGCTCGGCGGAGTATTCCGTCGCGCGCAACATGACGCCGCAGATCATCTTCTCCGGCGTCGTACTGGTGGGCTTCGGCTTCGCCATCCAGCAGGGGCTGGGCGTGTCCTTCCTGGCGCAGATCTTCCCGATCGCGGTGGGCATTGTCGGCGGCCTCGCCACCCTGCTGCTGCTGGTGCAACAGGTGCGTGGCCCGGTCGCCGCGGGCTCTGCCAACTTCGACAGCGAGGCGCGGGCCAGCGATGGCGGGCCGTGGCGCTTCCTGCTGTGGTTCCTGGGCTTCATGGGCGCGATCGGGCTGGTGGGCTTCTTCGCAGCGCTGGTCGGCTTCTTCATGGTCTTCCTGCGGGTGGTGGCAAAGTCCTCCTGGGTTCAGTCGGTGGCACTGACGGCCGGTGCGGCCGGCCTGATGCTCGTGCTGGCCAATGCGCTGAACCTGGTCTTCCCTGGCGGCCTGCTGCAGGAGTATTTCGACCTGCCGTGGCCATTCCGCTGAGCGCCTGCAAGGACCCATCGATGCCGCTCCAGACCGCGATCCCCTGCACCTTCATGCGCGGCGGCACCAGCCGCGGCCCGTATTTCCACCGTGGCGACCTGCCGGAAAGCCGGGAGGAAGCAGGGCGCGTGCTGCTGGCGGTGATGGGCTCGCCCGATGCGCGCCAGATCAACGGCCTCGGCGGCGCCACCACGCTGACCAGCAAGACCGTGATGGTCAGCAAGGCCGCGCCGGGCGAGAAGCAGCAGGTGGACTACCTGTTCG
The DNA here is from genome assembly GCF_051433165.1 of Falsiroseomonas sp. E2-1-a4. Lineage (NCBI taxonomy): Bacteria > Pseudomonadati > Pseudomonadota > Alphaproteobacteria > Acetobacterales > Roseomonadaceae > Falsiroseomonas > Falsiroseomonas sp. E2-1-a4. The sequence continues at coordinate 35,053 of NZ_JBHMFS010000008.1, forward strand.
CACAGGTTTCGGTAGACAAGGATGTCGTCGATTGGGGCCCGACCTGCGGCAACATGCTGGCAGGCATCGGCCCCTTCGCCATCGAGGAAGGCCTGGTGCCGGCCGAGGATGGCGAAACCCGCGTGCTGATCCGCGCCGTCAACACCGGCGCGCTGATCGAGGCGGTGGTGCAGACCCCCGGCGGGCGCGTGACCTATGATGGCGACGCCGCCATCGCCGGCGTGCCCGGCACGGCCGCGCCCATCGTGCTGAACTTCGCCGATGCGGTCGGCGGCGCGACCGGCAAGCTGATGCCCACGGGCAACCCGCTGGATCACATCGAGGGTGTGGACGTCACCTGCCTCGACGTCGCCATGCCGGTGGTGATCGCGCGCGCGAAGGACCTCGGCAAGACGGCGCGCGAGACCGCCAAGGAACTCGACGCCGACAAGGACTTCATGGCGCGGATCGAACGCATCCGCCGCGCCGCCGGCCTCGCCATGGGCATGGGCGATGTGGCCGGCAAGGTGATGCCGAAATTCGCCATGGTCGGCGAACCGGCCGGCGGCACGGGTGTCGCCGCGCGCTACTTCACGCCGCTGGCCTGCCACGAGGCGATGGCCGTCACAGGCGGCATCTGCATCGCCAGCGCCTGCAAGCTGCCCGGCACGGTCGCCGCCGGCATCGCCGTGGTGAATGCCGAGGCGCGGGAGATGGTGACGCTGGAACACCCGACCGGCGTGATGGAGGCGGTGATCACCACCGGCCGCGCCGAAGATGGCAGCGCCACCATCCTCGGCGGTGGCACGCTGCGCACCGCGCGGCGCATCATGAAGGGCGAGGTCTACATCCCCGCCAGCGTCTGGCCCAACACGTGAGTCCCGGCAGGTGAACGCCGAGACCATCGCCGAGGCCGCGCTTCTCGACCTCACCATCCGCGCCCTGACCCATGGCGGAATGCGGGCGGAGGAGGCGGCGCAGGCGGCGCGGGTGCTGGTGCTGGCGGAACTGGCGGGGCTGACCACGCATGGCATCAGCCGCGTCGGGCAGTACCTCAACCGCGTAAAGGTCGGCGGCATCGATCCGCGGGCCGATCTGCAGGTGATGCGGCTCATGCCCGCGCTGGCCATGGTGGATGGCCGCAACGGCATCGGCCCGCTGATCGGCATGCGGGGGCTGGCGGAAGCGATGGTTGGCGCGCGGGATTGCGGCATCGGAGCCGCCTTCGCGCGCGGCAGCAACCATTTCGGGCCGATCCTGCCCTATGCGCTGATCGCGGCGGAGCAGGGCTTCGTCACGCTCATCGCCTCCAACGCCACCACCACCATCGCGCCCTGGGGTGGCAAGGATACCCGGCTCGGCAACAACCCGATCGGCATCGGCGTGCCGAACTCGGGCGGCGATCCCGTCATCCTGGACATGGCGCTGTCGGTCGCGGCACGCGCCAAGATCCGCGACCTAGCGGCAAGCGGCGCGCCGCTGCCGGAAGGCTGGGCGACGGATGCGGAAGGCCGCCCAACCACGGATGCCAAGGCGGCGCTCGCCGGCTTCCTGCTGCCCGTGGGCGGTCACAAGGGCTATGGCCTGGCGGTGATGGTGGATCTGCTGGCCGGGCTGCTCTCCGGCGCGGCCTACCTCACCCATGTGCAGGCCTGGGACAAGAACCCGGAGGTGGCGCAGAATCTCGGCCATATCTTCATCGCCATCGATGCGACGAAGCTCGCCAGCCGCGAGTCCTTCGCCTCGCGCATGGCCGATTTCATCGGCATCCTGCACGCGACGCCGCCGGCCGATCCGGCGCAGAAGGTACTGGTGCCGGGCGAGCGCGAACTGACGACGCTGAAGCGCCAGCGGGCGGAGGGTGTGCGGGTGAAGGCCGCGGAGCTGCGCATCCTGCGGGAACTGGCGGGCGGCGCGCGCGCGACAGGGACAGCGTCGTAGGGCGCCAGCGGCGTGTCATTCAGGCCTGACATTGCCCTACAAATCCGAGCATCTTACGGGCCAGGAAACGATTGACCTGTCAGGGTGGCAGGATATCGTCTCATTCCCTTCGGGTTGGCCCGACACCTGTGACAATCTAGCAGGATACGGGCGCTCGCGCTGCGGAGTTCAACGCCTTGCCGCCGCCACCCCCACCAGCACCGCTGGAGCATGAGGCTGAGCGCCTGGCGGCGCTGCGCCGCTACGATGTGCTGGACACGCTGCCGGAAGCGGCGTTTGACCGTATCGTTCGGCTGGCGGCGCAGTTGTTCGGCATGCCGATCGCGCTCGTATCCTTCATCGATGCAGACCGGCAGTGGTTCAAGGCGAGGATCGGCCTTGAGGCGGATGAAACCCCGCGTGCCATCGCCTTCTGCAACACGGCGATCGAGGGATCCGTAGTTTATCAGGTTCCGGATGCCGTGCTGGACCCGCGCCACGCCGACAGTCCGCTGGTCGTCGCGGACCCAGGCATCCGCTTCTATGCGGGGGCGCCGCTGCTGACACCCGAAGGCCAGGCGCTGGGCACCCTATGTGTGATCGACACGGTACCGCGCCCCAAGCTGGACGCGCAGCAGGCCCAGGCGCTGGAGGATCTGGCCGCGGCGGTGATGGCGCAGATGGAACTGCGCCGCGAACTCCGCGCGCGTGAACGCGAAATGGCGCGCGCCGCGCTGCGGGAGCGGCTGCTGCGTAGCGTGGCGGAAACACCCACCTTCCAGGCCGCGATCGATGCAGCGATGACGGCGCTGCGCGAGGAGACGGACAGCCTGCTGTGCCTGTTCCTGCGCCTCGCACCCGATGGCCACCATCTGCAACTCGTCGCGGCCCAGGGCCACGGTGCGCTGGCCGAGCCGTCCCATTTCGCCAAGCTGCGCGCACTCGAAATGACGATCGAAAACACCGGCGCCGGTCGCGCGATCCGCGAGGACCGGCAACTGGTCATGGAGGCGCTGACGCCGGAGATGCTGCGGCACCTGCCGGGTGCGGCGCTGTCCGCCGCGCAGGGCATGGCGGCGATGATCCTGACGCCCACCTCGGTCGGTGCCGAGCGCTACTGCTTCGCCCTCGGCTTCGGCCCGGCACGCCCTGACCTTCCGCTGATGGCGGAGCGGCTGCAGGAAGCGGCCAGCACGTTGCGGCCCTTGCTGCGCCGCCTGCGCGACGCGGAGGAGACGGAGCTGTTCCGCCGTGTGGTGGATGCCAGCAGCGAGCCCGTCGTGATCAGCGACATCCAGCCCTGCGGTGTGCCGGGGCTTCGCATCCGCTACGTCAACGCCGCCTTCCTGCGCCAGACCGGCTACAGCGCGGCGGAGGTGACGGGCCTTTCCCCCAGCATGCTGACGCATGCGGATGCGGCGCCGGAAGCGCTGCTCGCAATTCGCACAGCCCTGCGGGAGGGCCGGGCGATCCGCCAGGAGATCCTCAACCGGCGCCGTGATGGCTCGGCCTATTGGGTCGAGCTCAACATTTCCCCGGTCGTGGATGAAACCGGCTGGCGGACGCACTGGATGTCGATCCAGCGCGACATCTCCGCCCAGCGGGCGGAGACGCAGGCGCTGACCGAAAGCGAAGCCGCGTTCCGCGACCTGTTCCACCAGCACCCCGCGCCGATGTGGGTATTCGACAAGGACACGCTGGCCTTCCTCGAGGTGAATGAGGCCGCCATCGCGTCCTATGGCTGGTCGCGCGAGGAATTCCTCAGCATGACCGTGCTCGACGTCCGGCCAGAGGACCAGCGCGAGGTGGTACAGAACCTTGCGCGGCAGAGCTTCGAGGGAATGCGCATCGCTGGCCCCTGGCAGCATCGTACCGCCAGCGGCGAAGTCCGGCAGGTGCAGATCCTGTCGCGCATGATCGACTTCCGTGGCCGAGAGGCGCGGCTCGTCGTTGTCTGGGACGTGACGGAAAGGTTGCGCGCGGAAGCCGCGGCGCGTGAGCTGACGGTGGAACTGGACGCGACCTTCGAGAGCATCAGCGACGGTCTCTACACGCTCGATCACGCATGGCGTTTCACCCGCGTCAACATCCATGCCGAACGCCTGCTGCGGCGCGATTCCGCAGCGCTGATCGGCAAGTCGCTGTGGGATGTTTTCCCCGAAGTGCTGGGAACCGAGGCGGAGCAGCAACTCCGCCTCGTCGCACAGCAACGCAAGACGCGGCGATTCGAGTTCTTCTTCCCCTCCTTCGAAACCTGGTTCGATATCGCCATCTATCCGGCGCGGCGCGGCCTGACCGTCTATTTCCGCGACATCACCGCACAGCACCGGCGCGATGAGCGGCTGCGGCTGCTGGAAGTGGCGGCGAACAAGCTGAACGACATCATCATGATCGCGGAGGCGGGGCCGTCGGGGCTCACGGGCCCGCGCACCCTGTTCGTCAACCAGGCGCTGGAACGGCTGACCGGATTCCGTGCCGAGGAGGTCACCAGCCTGACGCCGCGCATCCTGCACGGCCCGCGGACCAATGCGAAGGAACTGGCGCGGATACATGCGGCATTCGCCGCACAGCAGCCGATCCGTGCGGAGCTGCTGAAGTACCGCAAGGATGGGCAGGAGCTGTGGTTCGAGCTGGATATCGTACCCGTCGTCGATGATCGCGGCGTTGCCACGCATTGGGTTTCGGTCGAACGCGACATCAACGAGCGCAAACTCGCCCAGATCCAGCTTGAGCAACAGGCGGCGCTGCTGGACCAGGCGCGGGATGCGATCCTGGTGCGCGGCACGGACCATCGGATCCTGTACTGGAATCGCAGCGCCGAACGGCTCTATGGCTGGACGGCGAAGGAGGTGATCGGGCGGTCCGTCGTGGACCTGCTGTACCGCGACGCCGGCGCCTTCCGCGCAGCCACCGCCACCGTGCTGGCGCATGGTGAGTGGAACGGACAGATCGAACAGTACCGCAAGGATGGCACGCGACTGGTGGTGGAAGGGGCGTGGTCCCTGGTGCGGGACGCGGAAGGCGGGCCGCGCGCGATCCTGGCCGTGAACACGGACATCACGGAACGCCTGGAGCTGGAGCAGAAGCTGCGCCAGGCGCAGCGGCTGGAGGCGATCGGCCAGCTCACCGGCGGGGTGGCGCACGACTTCAACAACCTGCTGACCGTGATCCTGGGCAATTCGGAAATGCTGGCAGACAGCCTCGGCCATGACGAGGAACTGCAGCAGATGGCGGCGATGAACATGGCCGCGGCGGAACGCGGCTCCGCCCTCACCAGCCGCCTGCTCGCGTTTTCCCGCCGCCAGGCCCTTGACCCCAAGGCGATCGACGTCAACCGCCTGCTGGCCGGGCTGAACCAGATGCTGCAGCGGACACTCGGCGAGCACATCGAGATCCGGATCGCGAGCGTGCCGGAGCTCTGGCAGGCCATGATCGACCCGCCGCAGCTCGAAAATGCGGTGCTGAACCTGTGCATCAATTCGCGCGATGCGATGGGTGCCGGCGGCAAGCTGGTGATCGAGACGGCCAATGTGCATCTCGACGACGCCTATGCGGAGGCGGAGGGGGAGGTTGCGCCCGGCGCCTATGTGCTGATCGCCGTCTCCGACACGGGCAGCGGCATGACACCCGAGGTCGCGGCCCGTGCCTTCGAGCCGTTCTTCACGACCAAGGAGGTCGGCCAGGGGAGCGGCCTCGGCCTCAGCATGGTGTTCGGCTTCATGAAGCAGTCCGGCGGGCACGTGAAGATCTACTCCGAACTCGGGCACGGCACCGTGGTGAAGATGTACCTGCCGCGCGCCTCGGTGCCGTCGGTGCGCACCCTGCGCGGTGCGGAGGGCGTTGTGCTGCGGGGCGGGACGGAGAAGCTGCTGGTGGTGGAGGACGACCCGCTGGTGCGCGACCATGTGGCGGCGCAGTTGCGCGACCTGGGCTACCGCGTGGTGGTGGCGAGCCAGGCCGCGGAGGCGATGGCGGCGCTGCACCAGCAGGCGGATTTCGACCTGCTGTTCACCGATGTCGTGATGCCGGGTGGGATGCACGGGCCGGCGCTGGCGCAGGAAGCGCGCCAGCTTCACCCCGGACTGCGCGTGCTGTTCACATCCGGCTACACGCAGAACGGCATCGTTCACCACGGCAGGCTCGATCCCGGAGTCCTGCTGCTGAACAAGCCGTACCGGCGGCGTGACCTGGCGGAGAAGATTCGCCAGGCGCTGGACGATACCTGGGACAGCGGCGAGGCACCCGCCCCGCCGCCGAAGGCGTGACCAACCGCCGAAACCCATCCTTCTGGGGCATGATGACCGTGCTGCGCGGATGCAGCGCGGGCCACGGGGATTTCCGCGACGATGCCGCAGGGTTGGACAGGCCCGTCGCGGGACCATACATTCCGAATCAACGATTGATTAACAAAACCGGGGGAGCGCCCATGGCTGCCCGTTCCACCCCCAACCCCGTCTCGGCCGGCGATGAGCCGAGGCAGCAAAGGCCCGTCCTGGTCCTGGAGGACGACGCCGCGGTGGCCGCCACCATCTGCACGGCTCTCGCGCGGGATGGCTGGACCACCGTGATGGCCACCACCCTGGCGGAGGGCCGGCTGCGGCTGCATCGCGACAATCCGCGCCTCGTCATCGCCGATCTCGGCCTGCCGGATGGCAACGGCATCGCCTTTGTCCGGGAAGCGGCCGGCTGTGCGGACCTCGGCATCATTGTCGTCAGCGGCCGCGCCGAGGAGGTGGATCGCGTCATCGGCCTTGAGGTCGGCGCCGATGACTACCTCACCAAGCCGTTCTCCCTGCGTGAAATGGTTGCGCGTGTCCGTGCGCTGAGCCGGCGGCTCGACGCGGTCGTGACCCCGGCCGCATCTCGCGCTGTATCCCCGGTGTCGCACCGGGGACTGCAGGAATCGCAGGCGGCCGCGCCGGTGCCGCATGATGCGGAGTGGGCGCCGGGAACGACCGTGGCGGAGCCGGCAGCGTGGAGTATCGCCGGCGTCTCCCTGCAGCCATCGCGCTTTCGCCTGGTGGCGGCGGATGCCAGTGAAACCCGGCTGACCGGCGCCGAGGCCGGGCTGCTGGCCCTGCTTCTGACCGAGCCGGACCATCTGGCGGACCGGTCGACCATTTCGGAGCGTGTTCTTGGGCGCAAGCTGCTGCCGGAGCAGCGCGGTGTGGACCAGCTCGCCTCCAATCTGCGGCAGAAGCTGCTCGGCGCCTCCGCCGGGCAGATAACCATCGCGGCGCAACGCGGCCGGGGCTATCGGCTCGTCTGGTGATGACCCATTCACCCGCCAATCCCGCGGCAGCGGCCGCGCCGGGCATACCGCCGCCGCTCAGTGTGCTGGTGCTGGATGATGAGCGGCCGATCGTCGAGCTGCTGGTGCGTGGGCTGTCACAGCGCGGCTTCCTGGTGAAGGGCGTGCACGACGCGGCCGCCGCCAAGGCCGCAATCGAATCCGATCCGGGCATCGGCGTCCTGCTCTCCGATGTCCGCATGCCCGGGCAGACCGGCCTGGCCCTCGCCGAGGAATTGCTGCGTGACCGGGAGGAGGCGCGTGCGCTGGAGGTCGTGCTGCTCACCGGCGGTGCCACGGCCGATGTCGCGCTCGGCGCCCTGCGTGCCCGGACCTTCGACCTGGTGCAGAAGCCGCTGCGCCTGGCGGAGGTGGCGGCGGTGGCGGAACGCGCCCTGGCCAGTTGCCGAGGGCGGCGTGCGCGCGCTTTGCGCGATGCCGAGGTCGATCTGCGCATTGGCGCGGCGGAGGCCGAGCGGGCGCGGCTGGTGGATCGGCTCTCGGCCTCCTCCGCGCGGCTCGATGACGTGCAGACCGCGCTGGCCGCCAGCCAGCGCATGCGCAGCGACCTGCTGGCCGTCATCTCACATGAAATGCGGACGCCGCTGATCCCGATCCTCGGCTTCTCCGAGATCCTGGCCGGCGGCATGGCGCTGCCGGCGGCCGAGGTGAAGGATTACGGCCGGCTGATCCATTCGGGCGCGCGATGCCTGCTGTCGCTGATCGAGGCCGCGCTCGATATCGTGGCACTCGAACATGGGCGTGGCCTTGGGCCGGGGTTGCAGGAGACGGTGCCCCGCCTGCTGTCCCGGGTGCTGGCCGCACAGGCGGCCGAGGCGGCGGCGCAAGGCGTCCGGCTGGAACTGGCGGATGGCGCGGCGCAAGCCGTGGTCTGCGGCGATATGCGCCTGCTGGCGACCGCGCTTGGGCTCCTGGTGGACAATGCGATCAAGGCCTCGCCGGCCGCCGGCACCGTGCTGCTCGGCTGGTCGGTACGGCAGGACCAGGGCATCGACATCCTGGTTCGCGACCAGGGCGCGGGCCTGCCGGAGGGGCTGGAGAGCCAGATCGGCACGCCCTTCCTGCAGGCGGATATGTCGCTGACACGCAACTGGCCCGGTGCCGGGCTGGGGCTCGCGCTGGTCACCCGCGTGGCCGCCGCGCATGGCGGGCGGCTGCGGCTGTCCGCCGTGGATGGCGGCGGCACCGAGGCCTGCCTGGAACTGCCGGCGGCCCACCTTCCGGCTGCCGCCTGACCCGCCGCCGCCACGTTTCGGCACCGTGTGCCGGCTACACGCCGGCCGTCTTGCCCTGGCTCCGCAGGCTCGCATAGCGCCGCGTCACCAGTTCCAGATTGTCTTCGCACCATTGCGCCATCCGCTCCTCCTCCCGCAGGGAAAGGTCCAGCGGGGCATGCGCGGCCGCGTGGCCCGCGAGTTCGGACAGGGTGATGAGGGAGCGGTAGCTGGCGATCTCGAAATGCTCGAAGGCGTAGTTCGCCAGCGCGTTCTTCAGCACCTCGTCCGAGGCAAGCACATGCCCGGCCGCGGCCACGTTGCCCATGAAGCCCGTGACCATGTCCTTGAACGCGGAATGCGAGGTGCCCATCGATTCCAGCAGCTCGTCCAGCCGGTCCCGCTGCACTTCGCTTTCCCTGATGTGGCGCCGCAACTGGGCCTCCACCTCCGGGTAGTTCTCCAGCCGCTCCACCTGGCGTGACAGCAACTGGATCGCCTCGGTTTCCAGCGCGCGGGCATTGACCAGGCCCGACACGTAAATCTCGCGGATACTCTCTGGCATGGTGCTCTCCGTTCGAAGGGGTGCGGCCCCGTTTTCGGATGGGTCCGTGCCCAGCGAACGCGCCAGCCCGGTGCATTGCCTCATGACGAGGCGGTGATTACGCGGCCCGTGCGAGCGCCCGCGGGCGCCTTGCCCGCCCCCGATCCGCGGTGGGAAGATGCGGCGGTCTGGCTGCCGCGGACGCAAGCATGGGTCGGCGGCCATTCGGCAAGGAGACGGCGGATGGGCCTGCTGCTGCGCGGATTGCTGGTGGCGGCGGGCGCCATCGCCGCCCTGTTCGTGGCGCGGGACGCGCCGAATTTCGCGGTGGTGGAGGGAATGGTTGCGGTGGTGATCATCGCCGCCATCGTGCTGGCCCTGGCCCTGACCCGGAAGAAGTAGCCGCGCCGCGCAACAATTCTTGCCAGCGGGCCGGCCTGGCCGGATAGGCTGCGGGATGGAAATCGTGCAGGCCGTGCTGACCCTGATCGCGCGGCCTGGCAGCACTCCGCGCCGGCCGCCGCGCGCTGCTGGACCAGCACCGTGAGGGCGCCTTGAGTGACATGATGCTGGCCAGCCTGGAACGTGAAATGGACCTTGAGGAATTGCGCATCCTGCATCTGCCGGGGGCTCGATGAGCCTGCTGCCCGAACAGCTTGAGGCGGCGCGCCGCGGCCTGCTGGACCTGTCCACCCGAAACCGCCTGCTGTCGCTGCCGCAGCCTGGCCGGTCCCGCGGTGTGGTGCTGCTGGATGATGAGGATGCGGGCTTCGTCCTGGCCGCGCTGGCCGAGGGCGGCAGCTTCACCTTCGAAGCCTCCGCAGAGGCCACCGAGGACGCCCCCCGCCGCGCCCGCCGCGCCGTGCGGGTGGAAGGGGTGGCCCAGGCCGATGCGGCGCAGAGCCGGGAGGAGGCGCGACGCGACAACCGCCTGCGCGTGAAACTGCCGCGGGAGGATCTGGCAAGGCGCCTGCGCGACCTGATGCAGGATGCCCGCACGGCGCGGGAGGAAACGGGCATCGCCACCCTCTCGCTCGCCATCGGCGCGCTGGCCTGGCGCGACCCCGCCACGCCAGAGACGGAACGCCTGGCGCCGCTCGCCCTGCTGCCAGTGCTGCTGGAACGCCAGGGCGTGTCGCAGGTGTTTCGCCTACGCGCGGCGGCGGATGAGGTAGAGGAGAACCTCTCGCTCCGCCAGAAGCTGCAGGCCGAGTTCCGCGTCGAGCTGCCGCCCTTCCCGGCCGAGGATTTCGCCCCGGCCGCCTGGGCGGAGGCGGTCGAGGTCGCGATCGGTGCGCGGGAGGGCTGGCGCGTGGAGGTGGATTCGCTGGCCGTCGGCCTGTTCTCCTTCCAGAAATTCCTGATGTGGCGGGACCTGGACCCCACGGTGAATCCCGGCCTGCTGACGCATGGCATGATCCGCGCGCTGGTCGGCGGCGAGGCGCTGGATGCGCCGCCCCCCTTCGGCCCGGATACCGATGTGGATGAGGCAATTCCGGTCGAACGCCTCGATCATGTCGTCGAGATGGATGGCAGCCAGGCGCTGGCGGCGGAGGCGGTGCGCCGCGGTGCGGGCGAGGACGCGCCCGGCCACGTGGTGATCCAAGGCCCGCCGGGCACGGGCAAGAGCCAGACCATCGCCACCATCATCGCCCAGGCGGTGCTGGATGGCCGCAGCGTGCTGTTCGTGGCGGAAAAGCTGGCGGCGCTGGAGGTGGTGGAACGCCGGCTCGGCCAGATCGGCCTTGGCCCCGCCTGCCTGGAACTGCATGCGGAGAAGCAATCGAAGCGCGCCGTGCTGGATGAGCTGCGCGCGACGCTGGCCCTGCCGCCGGTGCCGATGCCGGACCGTGCGCCGGTGCTGCGGCGCCTCGGGTCGCTGCGCGGCCGGCTGAACCAGCATGCGCGCGCCATGGGCGCGGCGGTGGGCGAAAGCGGGCGGCCGCTGCATGCGGTGGTCGGCAGGCTGGCCGCGCGGCGCGCGATGGGCGCGGCGGCACCCGACTTCATGCTGCCGGCCGGGGACTGGGATGCGGCGCGCATCGCGGCAGCCCGCGGCGCCGTGGCGGAACTGGCGGCCTGCGCGGCGGCCGGCGGGCCGGGCAGCATCTGGCGCGGCGTCGGCCCGGGGATTGGCCCACTGACGCAGGACCGGCTGATGGCGCGGCTGCCCGCGCTGATCCGGGCGCTGACCGCCGGGGCCGCGGCGCTCAGCCCCGCCGCCATGGTGCAGGCGCAGCCCGGGCCGGCGAGGGCGGCGCATCTGCTGGCGCTGTCGGCGGCCATCGCGGCCGCACCGGCGCATGACGCCGCGGCGCTGGCGCATGCCGCCTGGCAGACCGAGCCCGGCCCCTTGGCCACGCTGGCAGAAGCCACCGCGGTGCTGGATGCCGCCGGGCGCGACGCGCGGCTGCGCCCCGGCGCGCTGGCGGTCGAGGGGCTGGCGGCGGCACGCGCCACGCTGGCCGAGGGCGGCGGCTTCTTCGCCTTCCTCTCCGCAAGCCAGCGCGCCGCCAAGGCGCTGTCCGCGCAGGTGGTGGCCGACGGCGCGCCAGTGCTCCCGGCGCTGGACGCCGCCATCGCCGGCCACGCCGCCGCCCGCGCCCTGGCGGCTGGCGAGGCCACCGGCCGCGCCGCCTTCGGCACAGTTTGGGGCGACGCCACGGCGATGGCCGCCCTGCTGGCCTGGCGCCGCCAGCACGGCGCCGCCGCCGCCGCCGCGCTCGCCGCCGGGATGCCGGTGCTGGACGCCACGGCAGTCCAGGCGGCGCTGGAGGCCTGGGCGGAACTGGAGTCGGCAACGCAATTCGACCTGGCGCAGGGTTTCGGCCAGGCGGATCCGTCCCTGGCGGAGATCGCCGCCCGACTAGGCGATTGGGCGGCGCAGCCGGAGGCGCTGACGCCCTGGCTCGCCTGGCGCCGCGCCGTGCACGCGGCGGGTGAGGACCTGGCCCCGCTGGTGCAGCACCTTTCCACCGGCAGCCTGCCGCCCGATGCCGCCGCGGAAGCGCTCGACGATGCGGTGGATGAGGCGCTGCTGAAGGCCGCGATGCGCGCCCGGCCGGAACTCGCCGCCTTCGACGGCGCCGGCTTCGACCGCCTGCTGACCGATTTCGCCGCCGCCGATCGGGACCGAATCGCCCTCGCCCGCCGCGAGGTCGCTGCCACCCATGCCGCCGCCGTCGCCCGGGTGCGCGGCATGCCGGGCTATCGCCTGCTGCTCGGCGAGTTCGAGAAGAAGCGCAGCCATCTGCCGGTGCGCGAATTGCTGTTGCGCGCCGGCCCCGCCGTGCAGGCGGCGAAACCCGTCTTCCTGATGTCGCCGCTTTCCGTCGCGCAGATGCTGGCGCCACCGCATGGTCTGCGGCCCGGCCTTACCTTCGACCTGCTGGTGATGGATGAGGCGTCGCAGATCGAGCCGGTCGATGCGCTGGGTGCCATCGCGCGCTGCCGCCAGGTGGTGGTGGTGGGCGATGACCGGCAGATGCCGCCGACCCGCTTCTTCCAGCGCATGACCTCCGAGGACGACATGCCGGAGGATGAGGACGCGACCGAGACGGTGGCGGCGCGGGAGGTGGAGAGCATCCTGGGCCTCGCCAATGCGCGCGGCGTGCCGAATGTCATGCTGCGTTGGCACTATCGCAGCCGGCACGAAAGCCTGATCGCCACCAGCAACGCGCAATTCTACGGCGGGCGGCTGATGGTGCTGCCCTCGCCGCGCGGCCGGTCGCCGGCGCTCGGCCTGTCGATGGTGAAGGTGGCGGGGCAGTGGCAGGCGGGCGCCGGGGTGAACCAGGTTGAAGCGCAGGCGGTGGCGGAAGCCGTGATGCGCCATGCGAAGGAGACGCCTGGCGAAACGCTCGGCGTCGCCGCCTTCTCGCTGCGCCAGCGCGACGCGATCCTGGACGCGGTGGAGACGCTGCGCCGCGCGGATGAATCAGTGGAAAGCTTCTTCACCGCGCATCCGCACGAGCCCTTCTTCGTGAAGAATCTGGAGAACGTGCAGGGCGATGAGCGCGACGCGATGTTCATCAGCGTCGGCTATGCGCGCGGTGCCGATGGCCGGCTCGCCATGCGCTTCGGCCCGCTTTCCGCGGAGGGCGGCGAGCGGCGTCTGAACGTGCTGATCACCCGCGCCAAGACGCGCTGCGTCGTCTTCTCCGGCATCACCGCAGAGGACATCGACCTGGAGCGTGCGACGGGCGCCGGCGTCGCCGCGCTGAAGGCCTTTCTGCAATTTGCCGAAGGCGGCGAGGACCGGCGCGCGACGGGCGGCGAGGCGGCGGCACCGCTGGCCCGCCTCATCGCCGAGGACATCAGCGCGGCGGGGATGGAACCGGTGGCGCGCGTCGGCAGCGCCGGCCTGTTCCTCGATGTCGCGGCGCGACGGGATGGCGATTACCTGCTGGGCGTCGAGGCCGATGCCGCGCATTGGGCGGCGCTGCGCGGCGCGCGGGATCGTGACAATGGCCGCGGCGCCGCGCTCGGCCGCATGGGCTGGCGGCTGCACCGGGCCTGGAGCCTCGCCTGGCTGCAACGGCCGGACGCGGAACGCGCGCGGCTGCGTTCCGCCCTGGGCGCCGCGCCGGAGGAAGCGCAAGCCACACCCCCAACGGCCGATCCCGGCCTCGCCCAGCCCTATGTGGAGGCGGCGCCGCAGGTGCCGGAGGGCCGCATCCCGGACCTGCCCTTCGCTCGCCTGGCCGCGATGCTGGCGGAGGTGATCCGCGTGGAACAGCCGGTGCATGGCGATGCGGTGCTGGAACGCGCGCGGCTGCTGTTCGGGCAGGAGGCGCTGTCCCCCGCCGACCGCGCCGCGCTGCAACAGGCGCTGCGCCTGGCGCGGCAGTTGGAGGGCGTGGCGGAGGAAGCCGGCTTCTGGACCGCGGAAGGCGCTGGCCCGGCGCAGCCGCGGGACCGCCGCGCCGCCGCACCGCATCTGCGCCGCGCCGCCCTGCTGCCGCCGGCGGAGGTGCAGGCGGCAGCCGAGGCGCTGCTCACCGCCCTGCCCGGCTCCACCGAAGATGAACTGGTAGCCGGTGTGGTGCGGTTGCTGGGGCTGGAGGCGGCCGCGTCACCCGCCATCGCAGCGCGCATCGCGGCGCTGGTCGGCGCCGGGGTGATCCGCCCGACGGCTGCGTGATACCAAATTCCATTGATTGCGACCTGCGCCCGAATGGGCGCCTGCCGTGAGGATCGGTCACGATCCGCGGAATTTGGTCTGCGCGGGGCCGCGCAGCCGCACCCACGACGCCCGCACAGGGTCCATCGGCGCATCGGTCGCAACCATTTCACACCAAGCTGCGTTCCTCCGGCATCACGAATGGCCCTGAGAGCAGGGCCATCACGACGGAAGGAACGACATGATGACCAACAAGGCACGTCTCCTCGGCGCCGCGGCGCTGGGCCTGATGGTTGCGGCCTGCGGGACCGATCCGCAGGAACGCGTGACAGGTGGCGCGGCAGCAGGGGCTGCGACCGGGGCCGGCGTCGGCGCACTGGGCGGGCCGGTGGGCGCGCTCGCGGGCGCGGCAATCGGTGGCGGTGCGGGTGCCGTGGCCGGTGCCACCACCTCACCCAGCGACGTCAACCTCGGCCGCCCGATCTGGAACGATCCGGCGACCCGCGTGCCTGGCGTGACCGACACGCGCACATCGAGCAGTGCCAGCGCCTCCACGCGTGACGTGCAGCGTGCGCTGACCCAGCGCGGCTTCAATGCAGGTGGCGCCGACGGTGTCATGGGCCCGCGCACCCGCGGCGCGCTGCGCGATTTCCAGCGTGCCAACGGCCTCGAGGCCACCGGCCGTGCCGATGCCGCGACGGTGTCGGCGCTGAATATCAGCGGCAGCCCGCAATCCATGCGCGGCACCCCGCGGCGTAACGATCGCAACAGCGCCTATATGGGCGGCGGCATGGTCGGCGATGGCGCCAGCGGCATGCGGATGAGCCAGACCAACTCCGATCGCAGCGGCGTGGCGACCGATGCGGATCCAGGCACCGGTGGGACCGGCGGCTCGGGCGGCAGCACCTCGGCGCCGACCGGCCCGAACTACGGCGGCAGCGGCACGACCAATCCGCTGGAGCGCAGCGGTACGGCGACGGGTGCGGATCCGGGCACCGGTGGTACGGGTGGATCGGGTGGTGGCGCGGTCACGCGGCCGACCAGCCCTGGCGTCGCTGGCTCGCCGAACTCTTCCGGCACGGCGGCGGAGCGTCGCGGCGTCGCGACCGATGCCGATCCGGGCACGGGTGGAACGGGCGGTTCGGGTGGCGGGACCGGCGGCGTCATGCCGCGCCGCTGAGCGCAGCAGGCCGACATGGGAAGGGCCGGGGGCGAAAGCCTCCGGCCCTTTCTGCGTTTCGTATCAGCTCCCCATCATGGTCGTGGGCAGCCAGGTGACGATGCCGGGGAAGACGGTCACCAGCGCCACGGCGACGACCATCAGGAAGAAATACGGCAGCGTATTGCTGGCCACCGTCATCATCCCCTTCCCCGTCAGCCCCTGTAGTACGAACAGGTTGAAGCCGACGGGCGGCGTGATCTGCGCCATCTCCACCACCAGCACGATGAAGATGCCGAACCAGATCAGGTCGAAGCCGGTCTGCGCGATGATCGGCAGCACCACCGAGGCGGTCAGCACGATCATGCTGATTCCGTCGATGAAGCAGCCGAGCAGCAGGTAGATGATCGTCAGGAAGGCGATGATCATGAAGGGGCTGAAGCCCTGGCTGCCGACCCAGGTGGCCATCGCCGCCGGAATGCCGGAATAGGCCATCGCCTTGGTCAGGAAGGCCGCGCCCGCCAGGATCAGGTTGATCATGCAGGACAGCTTCACCGCACCCATCAGGCTGGCGGTGAAGGAGGAACGGTTCAGCGTGCCGCCCCAGGCGGACAGTGCCAGCGCGCCGGCCACCCCGAAGGCCGCGGCCTCCGTCGCCGTCGCCCAGCCGAAATAGATGCTGCCCATGACGAAGCCGATCAGCATCAGCACCGGAAACAACTGCCCGCTGGCGCGCAGCTTCTCCCGCAGTGGCATCGGCGGATCGGCCGGCGGCACCAGCTTCGGGTTCAGCAGCGACCAGATGGCGATGTAGCCGGAGAACAGCACGATCAGCAGCAGCGCCGGCCCCAGCCCCGCGATGAACAGCCGGACGATGGAAACCTCCGCCGCCACGCCATAGACGATCATCACGATCGAGGGCGGTATCAGCAGCCCGAGCGTGCCAGCCCCGGCGAGTGACCCGATCGCCATCGGCTGGTGGTAGCCGCGCTTTGTCAGCGCAGGCAGCGACATCTTGCCGATGGTGGCCGTGGTGGCGGCCGAACTGCCGGAGACGGCGGCGAAGATGCCGCAGCCGAGCACGTTTACGTGCATCAGCCGCCCCGGCAGCCACTGCACCCAGGGGGCCAGGCCGCGGAACATGTCGTCCGATAGTTTCGTTCGGAACAGGATTTCGCCCATCCAGATGAACAGCGGCAGCGCCGCCAGCGTCCAACTGGCCAGCGACCCCCAGACAGCGCTGCCCAGCACCTTCTCCGCCGGAAAGCTTGCCATGCCGGTCATCAGCATGGGCAGCGCCACCACGCCGACCAGGCCGGTCATCAGCAATCCCAGCCCGATCCAGACACCAAGGCCGAGAATAAGGAACAAGGCGCCGAGCAGCAGAAGCCCGGCCTCGGTCTGCGCGAGGTCCATGGTCAGATTTCCCCCATCGCGCGTTCCAGGGCCGATACCTCCGCCGCGCGGCGGTAGGAAGGCGTGCCACCGGCCAGATGCACCACCAGATCATCCAGCAGCGCCAGCGCGAACAATGTGCAGCCCACGGCGCAGGCGGATTGCGGCACCCAGAGCAGCCAGGGCACGGTGCCCTGCGCCACATCCTCGAACTGCCAGGAATCATAGGCCAGGTCGCCGACCGCATAGGCGAGGAAGCCGGCAAGCCCGGTGCTGATCAGCAAAGCCAGTGTCTCCATCCGGGTGCGGGTCGCGCCCTTCACATGGCCGATGATGAGGTCGACGCGGATATGCGCGCCGTTGCGGAAGGCATAGGCCAGCGGCAGCAGGGCCGAGCTGGCGACGGCGAAGGCCGTCAGGTCATCCGCGCCGTCCAGCGACAGGCCGAACTGCCGGCCGATCACCTGCAGCGCGATGATGATGCCGATGCTGGCCAGCGTCATGGCGCCGGCAATCCCCCCAGCGAGGTACAACAGATCCAAGCCCCGTCGCAGCGTGCCCATCTCAGCCGGCCGCCCGCAGATCGGCGATGATCTTGCGGCCATCCTCCCCGGCCCGGCCGGCCCATTCATCGGCCATGGTGGCGCCGATTCGGGCCATGCCCTCCATCAGGGCGGGCGAGGCTTCGGTCACGGTCATGCCGCGGGCCGCGAGCGTGGCCTGCGTCGAATCGCGCGCCGCCTCGCTCATCGCCCAGCCGCGCGTCTCGGCGGCGGCGGCGGCGCTGCGGATGGTGGCCTGCACCTCCGCCGGCAGCGCTTCCAGCGCGCGGCGGTTCACGAAGACGGCGTTCTTGGTCCAGGTGAAGCCGATGGGCGTGAAGAAGCGCGCGTAATCCCAGGCGGCGCTGTCCACGCCGGTGGCCGCCGAGGTGACCATGGAATTGACCACGCCGGTGGCGAAGGCCTGCGGAATCTCGGCCGCCTGCACCAGCGTGGGCGTGGCGCCGACCAGCGTGGCGAAGCGGTTCGTCATGACGTTGAAGGTGCGCATCCGGGTGCCGCGCAGCGCCTCCAGCGTATCGACCGGGAAGTTGGTGTAGAAGCCCGAAGGCGGCCAGGGCACCGTGTACAGCAGGGAAAGCCCCTGCCGCGCCAGCCGCGCCTCCAGCATCGGACGGGACAGGTCGGCCAGCTTCCTGGCACCGGCGTAGGTGGTGACGAGCTGCGGGATGCTGTCCACTTCCAGCAGCGGATCTTCATTGCCATAGGCCGAGATCAAGATCTCGCCGAGCTGCACCTGGCCGGTCTGCGCGCCGCGCTTGATCTGCGGCATCGGCAGCAGCCCGCCATTGCTGTGCAACTGGATGGAAAGCCGGCCGCCGGAGCCGGATTCCACCGCCGTGATGAAGTCCCGGATGTTGCGGGTGTGGAAGTTGCCGTCCGGATAGGGCGTGGCGAACTGCCAGCGGGCCTGCGCCTGGGCCAAGCGGGGCAGCGCGGGAACAGCGAGGCCAGCCGCCAGAATGGTGCGGCGAGAAAGAAGCATGTTTGAAGCCCCCGGTTGGCAGCGTGTTATTTCTGCCGGCGATCATCGGGGCCAAAGGGCGCGGCGCGCAAGAGGGTGTTGCGGTGCAGCGAACGTTTCAGGCAACCCTCTCCCCGCGCTGGGGGGGGAGAGGGCTTTCAGATCAGGCGCGGTAGTCGGCGATCAGCTTGGCACCATCGGCCCCGGCGCGGGCCACCCACTCATCGGTCATGGTGGCGCTGATGCGGCGCAGGCCGGCGAGGAATTCCTCGGTCGGCGGAATCACCTGCATGCCGCGCTGGCCGAGCGTGGCCTCCGTGCTGCGCTGCGCCTCCGCGCTCAATTCATAGCCACGCGTTTCGGCGGCCGCGGCGGCGGTGCGGACGGCGGCCTGGTCGGCAGGGGACAGCGCATCGAGCGCGCGGCGAGACACCAGCACCGCGTTCTTGGTCATCGAGAAGCCGAGCGGTGTGAAGACCTTCGCGTAATCCCAGGCGGCGGTGTCCACGCCGGTGGCGGCGGAGGTGATCTGCGCCTGCACCACGCCGGTGGCGAAGGCCTGGGCCAGCTCGGCGGACTGCACCAGCGTGGGCTGCGCGCCGACCAGGGCGGCGAAGCGGTTGGTCGCCGGGCTGAAGGTGCGGAAGCGCAGGCCACGCAGACCCTCGATGGTCGGGATCGGGTTCTGGGCATAGAGGCCGGCCGGCGGCCAGGGCAGCATATACAGCAGGCTGAGGCCCTGGCGGGCGAAGCGCGTCTCGATATAGGGCTTTTGCAGATCGGCCAGCTTCTTCGCCTGCGGGAAGTTGGTGACGAGCTGCGGAATGGCATCCGCGTCGAAGAAGACGTCCTCATTCGAATAGGCGGTCAGCAGGATCTCGCCTGCCTGCACCTGGCCGGTCTGCACGCCGCGCTTGATCTGCGGCATCGGCAGCAGGCCGCCATTGGTATGCAGCTGGATGGAGAGGCGGCCGCTGGTCGCGGCCTCGATATCCGTCACCATCTGGCGGATGTTGCGGGTGTGGAAATTGCCGTCGGCGTAGGGCGTGGCCATCTGCCAGCGCGTCTGCGCCGAGGCGCCGCGCGTCAGCGCAGGCAGGGCAAGGGCTGCGCCGGTGGCGGCGAGGAGGTGGCGGCGGTCGATCATGGTGAAGCTGTCCCTCGGATGTTGCTCTCCGTGGCGCGAGCATCGCCCCCAATCGACCGACTGGGCAACCCCCTTGAGCCTAAAGCGGGTAGTCGCGCGCCGGATCGATGCCGGCGGTGGTCAGGAATTTCCGCATCTCCACCACCTCCTCCTTCGACAGGCTGTGGCGCGTGTCGTGGAAGCCGTGCGTGTGGCCGGCCAGGGCGACCTTCACCTGGCCGTGCCCACCAGTCGTCACTTCCGCGCCCACCGCCTCCATCACCGCGAAGGCCTGCTTCGGGTCGATATTGGCGCTGACCGGATGCGCGAACAGCGCGTGGAGAACCTTGCGGTGCTGGTGGTTCATCAATGTGGTCCCTGCCGTTGTGACCAGGACAGTCTCCACCCAGGCGGCGCGCGGGTCCTTGACCTGAATCAAGCGAGGTCAGTTGGCGGGACGCGTGCCCATGGCCACCGTGCGCTCATCCATTCGCGGCTCATGCACCAGGCCTCGGCGGGTCGCCCAGGTATTGGTGATGTTGTAGAGCGGCACCATCGCCACATCATCGGTCGCCAGCCGGATGGCCTGTCGCAGCACCGCGGCGCGATCCTCCAGCTTCAGCAGCGTCGCCGCGCGGTCGGTCAGCGAATCCAGCTCCGGATTGGCGTAGCGCGCCGCATTGGCCGCGCCGCGCCGGGCCGCGCGGTCGAAGGTGCCAAGCACGCTGATCAGGAAGCTGCCGGCCTCCCCGGTGCTGCTGCCCCAGCCGGCCAGGCGGATGGGGAATTCCTGGCGCGCGGACCGGGCGGAGTAGCTGGTCCAGGGCAGCGCCTCCACCGCCGTGCGGACCCCGATTCGCGCCCACATCTGCGCCACCGCCTGGGCGGTGCGGGCGTCATTCGGGTAGCGGTCATTCGGCGTGAACAGGGTGATCCGGAAGCCGTCCGGATAGCCGGCCTCCGCCAGCAGGCGGCGCGCGCCGTCCGGGTCGAATTCCGGCACCGGGACCTCCGGCGCATGGGTGGTGGTGCCCGGCGGCATCCATTGGCCGGCGGGCGCGGCCGCACCCTCCATCACCCGGTCCACCAGCGCCTCCCGGTTCACCGAGATGGTCAGCGCGCGGCGCACCCGCACATCGTCGAAGGGGTTCACCTCCATCGGCCGGCCGTCATTATCCGTGACCTGCGGCAGATTGCCGCGGCGCGAGCGGTCGAAGGCGATGAAGATCAGGCGCAGGCCCTGGACCTCCGCGACGGAAACGCGGCTGTCGCGGCGCAGGCGTGCAAGGTCGGTCGAGGGCACCTGATCGATCAGATCCACATCGCCGGCGAGCAGCGCGGAAACCCGCGCGGTATCATTCGCCACGACGCGATAGGTCACACGTTCCCAGGGTTGGCGCGGGCCGAACCAGGACTCGTTCCGCGCCAGCTCGAAACGGTTGCCGGGGATGGAATTGGTGATGCGGTAGGGCCCGGTGCCGATGGCGGCGCGGCCGGCGTTGAAATCCTCCGTCCCGCGGCCCTCCACCGCATGTTTCGCGACCATGGCGATGGAGCCGAGTTCCACCGGCAGCAGCGGATGCGGCGCCGCGGTGTGGAAACGCACGGTGTGGGAATCGATGATCTCCGTGCGCTGGATGGCGCGCACGAAGGGGGCGAAGCTGGCCGGCGTGTTCGGCACGGTCGGCGGACGCGCGATGGAAAACGCCACATCCTCCGCCGTGAAGGGCGTGCCGTCATGCCAGGTGACGCCGCGGCGCAGCTTGAACTCCCACACGGTGGGCGAAATCGCGTTCCAGGATTCGGCTAGGCCGGGATAGGTCTTCACCTCCGCATCGCGTTCCACCAGCCGGTCGAAGATGTGCATGGACAGCGCGAAATTCGGTGCCGCGTTGTAGAAATGCGGATCGACGGATGTGGGCGGGGCCCCCGTTGCGACCGTGAGGTTCTGGGCGAAGGCTGCCGTGCTGGCCGCCGCGAAGATGGTCGTCAGAACCCCGAGCCGCATTCGTGTCACCCCGCGCTTTCGACGTAGTGCCGCAATTCCTCGGCCTCATGCACCGCTTCCTCGATCCGCGCCTTCACGAGATCACCGATCGAGACCATGCCGGCGAGGCTGCCATCCTCCTCCAGCACCGGCAAGTGGCGAACGCGCCGATCCGTCATCAGCTCCAGCGCCTCCGCGATGCGGGTGCGGGGCGTGACGGTGTGCAGCGCGCGGGTCATCAATTGCGCCGCCGGCATCATGACCGCTTCCGCACCATGGGCGCCGATGGCGCGCACCAGGTCGCGTTCGCTGACGATGCCCAGCACATCCTCGCCGCCATCGCGCACCAGCGCGGCACCGATGCGATGCTGCGCGAGAATCTGCGCGACCTGGCCGACTGTATCCTGCGCGGACACCGAGATCACCTCCGTGCCCTTGCGCTTCAGGATGATGGCGATGGTCATGGTCATTGTCCTCCCATTGCGGAAGGCGCGGCCGAAGCCGTCCTGCCGAGGCAGGGATGGTGACAGGCAGGACAGCTTCGCGGCAAGCATTGCGTGCGGGGGATGGAGTGCGCTGCACGCAGCCATTGTGCAGCGCCGCAATTTCAGGCGGGCGTGCTTTCCCCGGTCAACTGCGTCCGCACCAGCTCCGCGAAGCGCCCACCCAGTGCCACCAGCCCGGCGAAGCTGCCGCGTTCCATCACGCGACCTTGTTCGAAGACCAGGATCTCCTCCGCATCCCGCACGGTGGACAGGCGGTGGGCGATGACGAAGGTGGTGCGGTTGGCCATCAGCGCCCGCAGCGCGCGCTGCACCCGGGCTTCCGTTGCCGTATCCAGCGCGCTGGTCGCCTCGTCCAGGATCAGCACCGGCGGGTCCTTCAGCAGCGCGCGGGCGATCGCGAGACGCTGGCGCTGGCCGCCGGAGAGCGAGGTGCCGCGCTCGCCGATCATCGTGTCGTAGCCCTGCGCCTTGGCTATGATGAAGTCGTGCGCCTCCGCCATCCGGCAGCAGCGCTCCAGATCCTCCTGTGTCGCGTCGGGGCGGCCGATCAGCAGGTTGGCGCGGATGGTGCGGTTGAACAGCATGCTCTCCTGGAACACCACGCCAATGTTGCGGCGCAAGCTATCCAGGGACAGGTCGCGCAGGTCGTGTCCGTCCAGAAGGATGCGTCCCTCCGATGGGTCCCACATGCGCTGCAGCAGCGCCATGGCGGTGGATTTGCCGGCCCCCGTCTGGCCGACCAGCGCGATGGTGCGGCCAGCCGGTGCATCCAGCTCCACATCCCGCAGGATGGGCGGGCCGCCGGGATAGGCGAAGCCGACATTCTCGAACCGCACCGCGCCGTCAGCGCGCGGCACGTTCAGCGCATCGGGCTTCTCCGGCACCGAGGACCTTGCATCCAGCACCGCGAAGAATTCCTCCAGCGACGGCATCTGGAACACCATGCGGGAGACGAAGCCCACCGCACCCTCCAGCCGCCCGATCAGCAGCGTGGCGAAGCCCATGAAGGACACGATCTCCCCCACGGTGGCCTCGCCCTGCACATGCAGCACAGTGCCAAGGACGAAGATGGCGATGACGGTGATGGTCGACGCCGCGCGCGTCAGCACGGACACCACCGCCCACCAGTTCAGGACCGGGAACTGGTGGTCCAGCACCTGGCGCACGATGTCGCCGAACAGCCGCGCCTCCGACGCCAGGCGGGAGAAGGACTGCACCACCATCACATTGGACAGAGCATCCTGTGCATTGCCGGCTAGGCTGCTCTGCAGGTTCTCCACGTGGCCCTGCGCTTCCTCCGTCTTCTGGATCACCCAGGCGGAGACCAGCGCGAACAGCACGACCAGCGCGATCAGCAGCAGGCCGAGCCGCCAGTTCATCACCAGCGTCAGCGGCAGCAGCACCAGGGCGGCGATGAAGGTGGTCAGGTGTTCGCGGAAGAAGGACAGCCACAGACCGAACAGATTGTCCGACCCCACCAGCATCACCTTCATCAGCCGGCCGGACTGCGTATCGCCGTGGAAGGATAGGGGCAGCGACAGCACATGCTCGAAATACCGCGCCATGATGGTCAGCCGGTTGCGATGCGCCATGCGGTCCGAGAGCAGCGCGACGGCCACATTGGCGCCGATCGCCGAAAGCCCGACCGCCGCCCACAGCACCAGCAGGGCCAGCGCCTCCGTCCAAAGGCTGGCGCTGCTCATGCGGTCGGAGCGCGACAGCAGGTCGATCACCCGGCCGAACAGCACCGGCTCCAGGAAACTCAGCCCGGCCAGCGCCAGGGCGGCAAAGCCCAGGCCGTAGGCAATCCAGCGATCCGGCCCAAGAAGCTGGAGCACCCGTAGATAGAGACGCAGGAAGCGCATACGCCGGGACCCCTCCCTCCCCCATTTCCGCGCGCGACTCTGGGCCGGCCGCCTCAGGGGAGGCGATGTAGAAGTCGCGAAAAAACGGCCGTCTTGCAAGTCGTGGTGCGCGCATGCCGGGAATAGCTATGGTAGCGGCAGGGCGGCGAAGTAGTTTCCGCCGCTGAATCGCGGAAATGGGTTTTTCCCGGATCGCGGTTCAGACCACCCAATCGTCATCGAGGATACGGGCGATGCCGTTGCCATCGGCGATGGTTGCCCCATCCGGCGCCGACAGCATCAGGCGGAACCACTCCGTGCCCTCTGGCACATGGTCCGGTCGCAACGTGATGGCGACGGTCTTGCTGGTCTCGCCCGGCGCGAAGACCAGCGTGCCGGAGGCGGCGACATAATCCGTCTCATCCGCCGTGCCGGGCATGGTCTGCCAATCCACCGAAACCGGCGCCACCCCGGGCGCCGTCAGGCTCACGGTGAACACCGCCTGGTGCGGCGCCTGCGCGGCCTCGGGCAGGATCGGCGCCAGCGCCGCGAGCTTGTCGAGGTTCACGCTGCGCCAGTCATCCGCCAGGATGCCGCCGGTATCGCCCGAATTGGGGTTCCATGACCACCAGGCGTAGGACACGCCGGCGCCGGGCACATCCTGCACGCCATCGGCATTGGTATCGCCGGCAAGGTAGGCGGTGATCTTTTCCATCCAGGCACGGTCGCGCGGGTCCGTGAGGCGGGAGCCCATCTCGCCGACCAGCACGGGTGCCGTCCCCTCCCGCCACAGATAGCCCCACATGCGGTCGAACAGGGCCGGCAGGTTGTTCGGAAAATCGGCGGTATAGAAGAACGGCTGCGGGTAGACCGAATTCGGGTAGTCATGCGGCGAATAGACCAGCTTGTCCGGCTGGTTCAGCAGGATCGGCCGGTCCCGCGCCCCGGCGAGATTTCCGCCCCACCAGTAGTATTCGCCATAATGCTGGCCGACGCCTTCCACCAGGATCAGCCAATCCGGGTTCCGGGCCAGCACCGCATTGCCGGCGATCTCGGCCGCCATGGCCCAGGATTTCCAGTTGGCGCCATGCGGTTCGTTGTGCAGATCGGCGCCGATCACGGTGGGGTTGCCGGCGTAGCGCGTCGCCAGATCCTCCCACATCTTCACCCAGCGCACGGTGGTGAATTCGCCCTCATACCAAAGGCCATTGCCGTTCGGGCCGTTGCCGGCGCTGCTGCGATGGTGATCCAGGATGATCCGCAGGCCGATCTGCCCGGCATGTTCCACGATCCGGTCCATGATCTGGATCGGCGACAGCCCGGCGAGGTCCGGGTTCAGGTGGAAATCGATGCCGTTCGGCGTGCCGCCCTTCTGGATCGCCTCGGCGGAGAAGGGCAGGCGGATGGCGTTGAAGCCCAGTTCTGCCATCTGCTCCATCATCTCGCGCCAGTTCCGCACATGCAGCCCGTGCGGGGCAAAGGTCGTGGTCTCCAGCCCGAACCAGTTGACCGCGGCGATGCGGACCGCGGCACCGGTCGCGTCCACGATCTCCCGTCCCGAGGTGGACAGGGCGCCCTGCATCGGCCCGGGGCCGGGGTCGCCTTCCGTGATCGTCATGGCATCTGCGGTCATCAGCCGCGGTAGATCATCGTTGACGATGATGCCCAGGGCCTCATCATCCGCCAGCGTGCCGCGCACGGCGTGGGACAGGCGCAGCAGCACCGTCTCATCCGACTCGATCACCCGGTCGCCCAGCACCTTCACCACGATGTCGCGGCTGGTCTCGCCGGGGTTGAAACGCAGCGTGCCGCTGCGGGCGAGGTAGTCCTCGCCTGCCACCGCGGTGCCATCGGCGGTGGCGAAACGTACCAGCACGGCCCTGGTGGAGGCCTCGGACAGGGTCACGGTGAAGGTCAGGTTGGCCTGGCCACCATTGCGCTCCACAACACTGGCATCGGCGATGTGGATGCGCGGCCCGTC
Source organism: Falsiroseomonas sp. E2-1-a4 (assembly GCF_051433165.1). Classification (NCBI taxonomy): domain Bacteria; kingdom Pseudomonadati; phylum Pseudomonadota; class Alphaproteobacteria; order Acetobacterales; family Roseomonadaceae; genus Falsiroseomonas; species Falsiroseomonas sp. E2-1-a4. The sequence goes on from NZ_JBHMFS010000008.1 coordinate 60,668, forward strand.
ATCGTTCAGCACCGTGGCCACCGCCACCTCCGTGCCCAGCGTGCCGCCGGTGGCGCCGGTCAGGCGCAGGGCGAAGGTTTCGGTGCCTTCCGGGACGACATCATCGACCAGGCCGATTGCGACCAGCCGGGTGGTCTCCCCGGGGGCGAAGGTGACGCTGCCGGTCGCCGCCAGGAAATCGGTGCCGGCCCGCGCCGTGCCGGCTTCGGTCGCATAGCTCACCGTGACGGGGGCGGTGGCGGCATGGGTCAGGCTGATGCGGAACCGCGCGACGCCATCGGATTCCAGGACCGTGACGCCGGCGATGTCGATGCCCGGTGGCGCCACCGGAACCGGAGGCTCCACAGGAACCGGAGGCTCCACAGGGACCGGAGGCTCCCCCAGGCCCGGCGCGTGCAGCAGCCAGGCGGAGGGGTCGGGCACGCTGCCGCCGGGTGTGGCGGTGAAGCCGATCTCGGCGCGGCCGCCAGCGGGCACATTGGCATTCCAGGGGGCGTTCCGCAGCAGCACCCGCCCATCCGCCTGGCTGACGATCTCGGCGCCCCAGATGTTGTCGATGACGAAACCGGCGTCGAAGCCGAGCTGCCAGCCGGCCAGGGCGCGGTCGGTGTCCAGCAAGACCTGGCCGACAAAGCCGTGGCCCCAGTCGCTGCTGCGGGAAAACGCGACCTTCAGCATCCTGCCATCCTCGCAACTGCGTGAATGTTCATCTCACGTTGCGATTCGGGCGGTCAAGTCGCTCAGTTAACGAGAATTCTGCCTCAGCTTCGCCAGGCGGCCGGGACGTGGCGGAAGGGCAGTGCCGCCAGATCCAGCGCGGCCGGGCCGGGGCAGTCGCATTCCACGATCGCGGCGCAGCGTCCGGCGAAGGCGGCGCGGAAATGGTTCTTCGCCTTGTTCGCCAGCAGGCGCGTCTCCGTCAGGTCGATGCCGTGCAGCGCGAAGAAGGCCGGGTCCACCGCCGCCTCCTTTCGGCTGGTGATGATGATGCGGAGCCAGTCGCCCACAACCAGCACGGCGGTCGGGCCGAGATCCACCGGCGCGCCGCGCTCCATCGGACCCTCATTGGTGAAGCGCCCCTCGGTCAGTCGTTCCACCGTCGCGGTGACGGCAACGGGCGGGCCGAAATCCGCCGTGGTGCGGCCGCCGAGCGTGAAGCGCGCCTCCGCCCCCTGCCCCGCCGCCCGGGCCGCGGCGACGCTGTCCGGGTCGTGCAGGAAGGCGAAGACGGTCGGCACGCCGGGCGCGGCCTCCACCAGCGCACGCAGCAGGCCAGGGCTGTCGGCGACACCGCCCGAAAGCGGGTTATCGGCCGGGTCCAGCAGCGCCACCAGGCCGGGCGGCGCGGAGAGCGCCGTGGCCAACGCCGCCCGCGGCCCCGGCAGGGTTACGTCGAAGCGCGGCAGGCGGGTTTCGATGGCGCCGATCACGGCCTTCGCGGCGCGCGTTGCAGCTTCCGCCGTAGTGGCCCAGGCCATGCCGGAGGGGCCGGCGAAGGGCGTGTCGCCCCAGGAGAAGCCGCCGAAGGGCGCGGCCTCCAGCACCACGTCATCCTCCAGCGCCGCTGCCTCCGCCCACACTTCCGCCATCGGCCCGGCCTCGGAGCGCATGTGGAAGGAATGCAGCACGCGCGGCAGTTTTTCGATGGCGCCATACAGGCGCGTGCCATCCATGCGCCGCTCCAGCATCGTCAGTGCCCGCAGCGCCGTCGCATCCATGTCGAGATGCGGATAGGTGCGATAGACGCTGGCGCCGTCCAGGAGGGTTGCGAGTTCCGGCGCCATGTTGCCGTGGAAATCGAAGCTGGCGGTCAGCGGCGTCGTGCCGATCACGCCGCGCACCTGCTGGATGATGTGCAGATCCGCCGCCGGCACATTTTCGGCCACGCAGGCGCCGTGCAGGGACAGGTACACGCCATCCCACGGCGCGCCTTCCCGCAGCCCATGCAGCACTTCGTCCAGCCAGCCCTCGAAGGCGGCGCGGGTCAGCGGGCCGCCGGGTTGGGCGGAGGTGCAGCGCAATATCGTCGCCCGCCAGTCGGGCCGCGCTTCCACGAACCGCGCCAGCCCGCCAAGTTCCGTGCCGGTGCCGGCATAGCGCACCAGCGCCTCCGCACCGCTGACCCATTCGCGGGACCGCAGGGCGTCCGCCTCGGTCGGGGTGGGAGAGAAGGAGTTACCCTCGAACCAGAGGCGGGCGACGGCGATGTTCGGCATGGCCGCAGTCTAGATTAAAGCTGTCGCGCGCCAAAGGTGTCGCAGGCCTGCAGCGTACCGGCCTGCAGCCCGGTGCGGAACCAGCGCACGCGCTGGGCGGAGGTGCCATGGGTGAAGCTCTCCGGCACCACCTGGCCGCCGCCGCGGCGCTGCAGCCGGTCGTCGCCCACGGCGGCGGCGGCGGCGAGACCTTCCTCGATGTCGCCGTCCTCCAGGATCTGCCGCGCATCATGCGCGCGGCGCGCCCACAAGCCGGCCAGGCAGTCCGCCTGCAATTCCACCCGTACCAGCATCGCATTGTCGCCAGGCCGCGCCCGGCCGAGCAGGCCGAGCTGGTTCTGCACGTGGTGGCCGACCTCATGCGCAATCACATAGGCCGCGGCGAAGTCGCCCGGCGCGCCCAGCCGGCGCTGCAGATCGGCCAGGAAGTCGAGGTCGATATACACCTGACTGTCACCCGGGCAGTAGAATGGCCCGACGGTCGCCTGCGCCACGCCGCAGGCGGATTGCACGGCGCCGCTGAACAGCACCAGCGTCGGCGCCTGGTAGCGGCGGCCATTCTCGGCAAAAAGCGGCGTCCAGACATCCTCGGTTTCGGCGAGCACGCGGCGCACGAAGCGCGCACCCTCATCCTGCGCCGGCGCACCCTGGCGCGTCTGGGTCTGGGATTGCGGCGCCGGGTCCATGCCGGAGAGGATCACACTGGGATCGACACCGAACAGCAGCGCCAGCACCACGAGCACCACGCCGCCGAAACCGCCGCCGATGGCGATCCCGCCGCGCCCGACCCGCCTGCCGCGGCGATCCTCGACATTGCCGCTTTCGCGCCCACCGCCCAATCGCATCGCTGCACCCTCCGTGTCGGAGCGGCAACGTCCCGACCCGGCGGGAGTTTCAGCCGCGCAGCAGCGCGGCCAGGGCCCGGCTCAGCCCGATCGCCTCCCGCCCCTGCGGCGCGGCGTAGCTGCCGGTGCGCGGCTTCGGCAGGCGCATCCGAACCATCGCCTCCGCAAGGGTCACGGCGCAGGCGATGCCATCCAGCAGGGGCACCGGCGACCGCGCCTGTAGACCCGCCGCCATCCCGGCCAGCGCGGCGCCGCCCAGCACCACCGAATCACAGCGCGCCGCCATCGCCTCCGCTGCCGCCAGCACCTGCGCCGCTGCGGCCTCCGGCTCCGCGATCGCCTGCTGCGGGGTCAGCGGCAGGCCCACCACCTCGGCGCAGCGCGCCGTCAGCCCGTGCCGCGCCACCAGCTCCTCATAGGGCCGCGCCTGGCCGAGCGTCAGCACGCCAAAACTGCCGCCCAGCAGGCAGGCGGTCAGGCAGGCGGCCTCCGTCATGCCGAGCACCGGGCAGGGCATCATCTGCCGCGCTGCATCCAGCGCCGTGTCGTGGCTGACCGCGAGCACCACCGCCTCCACCGCGCCGGCATGTTCCGCCAGCGTGGCCAGCAGGGCGTGGGCGGCGATGGCGTTTTCCGCCCGGGTCGAGATCACCGCCGGGCCGAAGGCCGGCGTCGCGCCGATGATCTCGGTGCCGGGCGCGGCGGCCGCGCGAGCGGCTGCGACGCAGGCCTGGGTGATCGCCTCGGTCGTATTGGCATTCGCCACCAGGATCCGCATGGCCTCAGCCCCCCACCATGGTGGCGTCCGGCCCCTCCGGCGCGCCGACCAGCGCCAGCAGCCCTTCCGGCAAGGCACGGGAGGATTCGGTCAGCAGCAGCAGGCGCAGCGCCTCCCGCTTGCCGGGGGCGGGCATGGCGGGTGGCGCCTCCGCCTCGATGGCGACCTCGGAGCCGGAAGCGGCCTCCGGCGGCGCGGGCTCGGCGAGGGATTCGGCCAGGCTCTCCGCGCGGCGCTTCCAGACCTGCAGCGGGTTGAACAGCAGCACGTCGCCCGGTCGCACATCCATCCGCAGCGCCAGGCCCGGCTCCGCGCACAGGCTGTCGAGCAGGTCCAGCGCCTGCATCTGCGGCCCGGTCAGGCGCGGCGTCTGCGGCACGCGCTGCGCGGCATCGATCGAATCGCGCGCATAGCGGCCGACAAAGGCGCCCGAGGCAGTGCTGAACACCGGCAGGTCGATCACGCTGCCCGTCGGTGTCGCATGCGGCATGGGCCGATACAGCAATTCCAGCGCCGCGCGGTCGCGCTTCATCATCTCATTGTGCACGCTGGCGGCGGCGACCAGCATGGCCGGGTCCACATCCGGCGGCTGGCGCATGATCAGCAGCGCCACGACATCCGCCGCATCCGCGTGGAAGCGCCAGCGCAGCGCCCCGCCGGCCGCGCTCGCCTGGCGCTGCACCGCGCCGGCCGGCCCGGGCAGCGGGCGGCCGAGATGCGCGCCGAGTGCCGCCAGCAGCGGCTCCGCCAGCGCCTCCCCCAGCCGTTCGAGCGTCAGGCCGCGCAGCAGCACGAAGCCGCGGCCGGTGTCGAGGCGGGTCGCCGCGCCGCGCAGCACCGCGCCGAGATGCGGCAGCGGTGCTTCCGCCGCCGATTGCGGCGCGCGGCCGCCAAGCGCGGTCAGCGCCTGTTCCAGCTCCGCCAGATCCTCGGCACCAACCGGAATCATCCAGTCGGAGGTGCGAAGATCCGCGGCCCGCCAGGCCGCCTGGCCGGCCTGCGGCACGATGCGCGGGCGCGGGGGGGCCAGCGGGGATCCGGGTGGGGGATTTGCGCTTTGGGGAGCCTGGGGCGTGTCACTCATCCCCCCCACACTACCAGCCCTGCGCCGCGCCGCCACGTCTTGCCTTTCGGCCCGCCCTGCCCGCAGGCTCCGGCCTTTCAGGGAGACCAAACATGGCCGATTCCGCCCCCGCGACGCACCGCGAGCCGCAGCTCGACCTGCCCTTCGACGCGGAGGCGATGCTGGAGGGGCTGCGGCCCTGGGTGGAGTGCGAAAGCCCGACCTTCGACGCCGCCGCGGTCGGCCGGATGATGGACCTGGCCGGACGCGACCTGGCCCTGGCCGGCGCGCGGGTGGAGCGCATCGCCGGCCGCATGGGCTTCGGCGACTGCATCCGTGCCCGCTTCCCGCATCCGGCGGGCGACACGGCGCCCGGCATCCTGGTGCTGGCGCATCTGGATACGGTGCATCCCGTGGGCACGCTGGCGAGCCTGCCCTGGAGGCGGGATGGTGGCAACTGCTACGGCCCCGGCATCCAGGACATGAAGGGCGGCACCTTCCTGGCGCTGGAGGCAATGCGCCAGGTGTTGCGCGCCGGCCTGGCGACCCCGCTGCCCGTCACCTTCCTGCTGACCTCGGATGAGGAGGTTGGCAGCCCTTCCACCCGCGACCTGATCGAGGCCGAGGCGCGACGTGCACGCTATGTGTTGGTGCCCGAACCGGCGCGGCCGGATGGCGGCGTGGTGACCGGCCGCTACGCCATCGCCCGCTTCAACCTGCGCACCACCGGCCGGCCGAGCCATGCCGGCGTGCGCCTGAGCGAAGGCCGCTCCGCCATCCGCGAGATGTGCCGCCAGGTGCTGGCGATCGAGGCGATGACGACGGAGGACTGCACCTTCTCCGCCGGCGTCATTCATGGCGGGCAGTGGGTGAATTGCGTGGCGACGCATTGCGATGCCGAGGTCCTGTCCATGGCCAAGCGGCAGGAGGATCTGGATGCCGGCGTGGCCCGCATGCTGGCCCTGCAATCCAGCGCGCCGGATGTGACCCTGACCGTGACCCGCGGCGTGACCCGCCCGGTGTGGGAGGCGGATGCCGGCACCAAGGCGCTTTATGAGGTGGCGAACGGCTTGGCCGGCAAGCTCGGCTTTGCCATTCCGCCGCAATCCTCCGGCGGCGGCTCGGATGGCAATTTCACCGGCGCGATGGGCATCCCGACCCTGGATGGCCTCGGCGTGGCGGGTGCGATGGCGCATACGCTGAACGAGCATATCGCGGTCGGCAGCCTGGTACCGCGGGCGCGTTTGTTCGCTGGGCTACTCACGACGCTTTCTTGAGATTCGTGCGACGTCGCTAAACTGCGCTAACTTCCCATCCCATGAGCAGAAGGGGTGCGAAGATGCGGTCGATGGTTTTTCCGATGGTGCTGGCCCTGGCAGTGGCGCCAGGCCTGGCGATGGCGCAGAGCGCGCCGATCGGCGGGCCGAATTCGGGTGCCGTGCATGGGCAGACCTGGGACATGCGGCAGGATCTGTCCTCCGCCACCAACCCGGACGGCACTCCGCTGACCCGCACGCAGCGCCTGCGTCGGGAGGCGGCGCGGGCCGAGGCCGAGCGGGCCCGGCAAGCCGGCCAATTGCGGCCGCAGCCGCGCCAGACCCGGTGAACACGACGCGGTAGGCTATTCGGCCGCCTGGGCTGCCTGGGCTTCCGACTGGGCCGGGCGGGCCGCGACCACCGCCTGCAGGGCCAGCGCCACCGCTGCCTGGCAGGGCTCGATCACCGGGATGCCGCAGGCCTCCTCCACCGCGGCGCGGTGGAATGCCATGCCGGCGCAGCCCAGGATCACCGCCTCCGCCCCCATTTCCGCGATGCGGCGGCCGGCGGCGACCAGGGCGGCGCGGGGCGCTGCCGGGTCGGTCAGCACCTCCATCGGCAGATTCAGTGGAATATGGCCAAGCAGCCGGCTTTCTACGCCCATCGCCTGCAAGGCCCGGCGCTGGCGCGGCAGGGATGGGTCGCCGAAGGCGATGATGCCGAAGCGGTCCGCACGCGCCAGCGCCGCGGCCACGGCGCTACGCAACGGGCCGAAGACCGGCGCGCGGGTGACGGTGCGGATCGCATCCACCCCGGGGTCGGAGACGCAGGCGATGACATAGGCCGAGGCCGCCTCACGCTCCACCAGCTGGCACAGCGGCTCCGCCACGCCGAACCAGTCACGCCAGGTGACGATGGCGGGCGGGCCGGAGTCGAGCTGCGTCACCTCGATCCGCGGCAGGCCTGGGGCGCGGAAGCGGGCCAGCGCCACGTCGATGCCCTGGGTGCAGCTTCGGCTGCTGTTCGGGTTGATCACCAGGATCCGGTCGGCCATCGCACATCCTCCTCCGTCCCGCCCGAACCCCCGCGGCACGGTGCGCGTTGGGCAGGATCGGCGTCGGCCGAGGCGCGCGCAAGGGCAGGCTTGGCAAGCGAAAGCTTGATCGGGCGCCGCCGACACGACATATTGCACCGCACAACGGCCGCGCGAGCCGGGGACTTTCCTCCCCGGGTCGCGACAAGGCCGGAAGGAACGCCACATGACACGCTGGGAGCCTACCCGCTCGGCAGATTCTGACAGCAACGCCTCTCCGGTCTCGGCCTGGACCGTCATCCGCCGCGGCATGCGTAACCGCTGCCCGGTCTGCGGCGAGGGCAAGGTCTTTCGCGGCTACCTGCGGGTGGTCGATGAATGCGAAGTCTGCCACGCGCCGCTCGGCTCGCTGCGGGCCGACGATCTGCCGCCCTACATCACCATCTTCATCGCAGGCCACATCCTGCTTCCGCCCGTCTTCTGGGTCGAGCGGGCCTGGATGCCGCCGATGTGGCTGCACATGGCGGTCTGGCTGCCGGCCTTCACCATCGCCTGCATCCTGCTGCTGCGGCCGATCAAGGGCGGCACGGTGGGCTGGATGGCGCGGCTCGGCTTCGAGCCGCAGGCCGAGGCGCCGCCCGGACCGCCGCGCACCGATCATGCCTGACAGGATCGTCACCGCGCCGGAGCGTGACCTGGTCCGCATCGACCTGCCGGACGGCCATGCGCTGCTGCCCAGCCCCTATGCCGAGGCGGATCGCCGCCAGGCGGTGGAGGATCTGCTGGCCGGCAACCGCTTCCGCCCGGCAGGCCTCGGCGCCGGCCCCTTCGGCCTGGGCATCGCGGTGCGGGACGGCCGGCTGATGCTGGAAATCCGCGACGCCACGGATGCGCCGCTGCACGCCCTGGTGCTGGCACTCGGCCCGTTCCGCCGGCTGATCAAGGACTACCACATGGTGGTCGAGAGCCATGAGAAGGCTGTGGCCGAAGGCGGGTCCGAGGCCCGCATCCAGGCGATCGACATGGGCCGGCGCGGCCTGCACAACGAAGGCGCGGAGCTGCTGACGGAGCGCCTGGCCGGCAAGGTCGAGATCAATTTCGAAACCGCGCGGCGGCTGTTCACCCTGGTCTGCGCGTTGCACCAGCGCATCTGAGAACCCGATGAAGATTGACGGCATTCCCTATCGCAGCGTCTGGGTCGAGCCTTCCGATGGCTGGTCCATCCGCATCTTCGACCAGACGAAACTGCCCTGGTCGCTCGACATCCTGCGGCTGACGGAGCCGGGCCAGGTGGCGCAGGCCATCCGGTCCATGCAGGTGCGCGGCGCGCCGCTGATCGGTGCCGTCGCCGCCTATGGCGTGGCACTGGCACTGCGGCAGGACGCCTCGACCGAAAATCTGGAGCGGGTGGTGGCCGAACTGGGCGAGACGCGCCCCACCGCCATCAACCTGCGCTGGGCGCTGGCCCGGATGCGCGCCGCCCTGCATAATTTGCCCGCCGGGGACCGTGTGGCGGCCGCCTATGCCGAGGCCGCGGCGATCTGCGACGATGATGCCGAGACCTGCCGCCGCATCGGCGAACACGGCCTGCCGCTGATCGAGGCCGCGGCCCAGGGACGGGACCGGGTGAATGTGCTGACCCATTGCAACGCCGGCTGGATCGCGACGGTGGATTGGGGCACCGCGCTGGCGCCGATCTACATGGCGCATGATGCCGGACTGCCGGTGCATGTCTGGGTGGATGAGACCCGCCCGCGCAATCAGGGCGCCGCACTCACAGCCTGGGAACTCGGCAAGCACGGCGTCCCGCACACCATCATCGCCGACAATGCCGGCGGCCATCTGATGCAGCATGGCCAGGTGGATTTGGTGATCGTCGGCACGGACCGCGTGACGCGCCATGGCGACGTCGCCAACAAGATCGGCACCTATCTGAAGGCGCTGGCGGCGCGGGACAATGGCGTGCCCTTCTGGGTCGCCCTGCCGCATTCCACGCTGGACATGACCGTGGGTGACGGCATCGCCGAGATCCCGATCGAGGAGCGCAGTGGCGCCGAGGTCACCGACATGACCGGACGCACCGCCGATGGCCGGATCGAGACGATCCGCGTGGCCGCCGAGGGCAGCGCCGCCGCGAACCCGGCCTTCGACGTGACCCCGGCCCGGCTGGTGACCGGGCTGATCACGGAACGCGGCCGCTGCGCGGCCTCCGAGGCCGGGCTGCGCGCGCTCTACCCCGAGAAGGGCTGACCGCGGGCCGTCGGCTCCAGCAGCCACAGCCCGACGACGAGCGAAAGGCCGCCCAGGCCGGCCAGCCAGGCCGCCGCCATCAGCGGCACGCGCCCCGGCAGGGTCGCATCGCCCAGCACGAGGACAACGGTCGCCAGGATGGCGATCAGGCCGAGACCGACCAGCAGAAGCGCGAAACGGGGCATGGGAGGGGGTTCCGACTATCAGTGCTGACCTGCCGGTATCTACGTGGCCCGCTTGGCGGCCACGCGACGCGGGCGCGGCAATATTGAGGCAAGCGCAGCTGCAAACATGACGTTCCATCCATGATTGCCATTCTTTGCAGCACCAGCACCGTCGCGGCGGTTGCGCCGAATCCCCTGCGATGGGATCGTGCGACCGGGAGACACCGAACAACCTGGGAGCTTCACCATGCGCCGCCTGTTTGCCGCATGCCTTTTCGGCATGGCCTTCACCACATCCGCTGCAATCGCCCCCGCCGCGCAGGCCCAGGGCCAGCCGCCGCTGCGCTGCGCCGTGGACGGCACCTTCGCGCCGCACGCCTTCCCCACCCTTCAGGGCGGCGTGCAGGGCTTCAACATCGACCTGTTCCGTGAAGCGGCAAAGCGCATGGGGCGCGAGCTGACCATCGACAGCGCCAGCTTCTCCGGCCTGATCCCGGCGATGAATGCCGGGCGCTATGATTTCCTCTGCGCGCCGACCACCGCGACGGCGGCGCGCGCGGCGAACATGCTGTTCACCGAGGGCTACCTCTACACCGCCTTCCAGTTCGGCATCCGCCGCGGCAACGCGCCCATCACCAGCATGGACGATCTGCGCGGCAAGGCGATCAGCGTGAACAAGGGCAGCGCCTATGACGCCTGGGCCGCGGCCAACGCGCAGCGCTACGGCTTCACCGTGCAGACCTACGACACGCAGACCGACGCTGTGCAGGCGGTGATCTCCGGCCGCGCCTACGCCAATCTCGGCGGCAACACCGTGGTGCGCTACGCCGCGACGCGCACGCCGCAGTTCGTCGCCGACTTCGTGATGACGGACACCCGCGCGCATTGGTCCGCGCCGCTGCCGATCAACGCGACGGAGATGCGCGTACAGCTTGAGAATGCGCTGGAATGCATGAAGCGGGACGGCACCATCGCGCGCCTGTCGCAGCAGTGGTTCGGCACGGCGCCGACGGCGGATGATGCGGAGAACACCGTGTTCCCGGGCACCGGCGTGCCGGGCCTGGCCGGCTACGACGCCACGCCGCGCGAGCCGCGTTGCTGAGCCTGGTTCCATGACGGGCTGGGAGGCATTCGCCTTCAACTTCCTCAACCCCGAGGTCGCGGCGGAATATGCGCCGCAGATCCTGGCGGGGTTGGGGGTGACCATCCTGCTGGCGATGCTCGTCATCGTCAGCGGGCTGGTGCTCGGCCTGGCGCTGGCGGTGCTGCGCGCCTTCGGCGTGCGACCGCTGAACTGGGGCATCATCTTCATCGTCGATGTGTTCCGCGCGCTGCCGCCGCTGGTCATCATCGTGCTGATCTATTTCGGCCTGCCGGCCGCGGGCCTCGCCATGTCCGGCTTCTGGGCCACTTGGCTGTCGCTGACCCTGGTGCTGATGGCCTTCGCCGAGGAGATCTTCTGGGCCGGCATCTCCGCCGTGCCGAAGGGGCAGTGGGAAGCAGGGCGCGCCATGGGGCTGCATTTCCTGCCCACGCTGCGGCTGATCGTGCTGCCGCAGGCCGTGCGCATCGCCATCCCGCCGCTGGTCAACCGCACCATCGCCATCACCAAGGGCACGGCGCTGGGCAGCGTTGTCGCGGTCTCTGAAATTTTGGGCGCGGCGCAGTCGGGCATGGCGTTCTCGGGCAACCCGACGCCGCTGACGCTTGGCGCGCTGGCCTACATTGTCCTCTTCATCCCCGTGGTGATCGCCGGGCGCTGGATCGAGACCAAATTCGCGTGGCGCCGATGAACGACTTCGTCCAGGCCTTCCTCAACGCCGAGATCGCCCTCGCCTCCTCCCACCTGCTGTGGATCGGGCTGGTGCAGACCATGCTGCTGGCGCTGATGACGGTGCCGCTCGGCATGATGATGGGGATGCTGCTGGCGGTGCTGGCCACGCGAAAATCGCGCTGGGTGCGCTGGCCGCTGATCGCCTTCACCGATTTCTTCCGCGCCATCCCGCCGCTGGTGCTGCTGATCTTTCTCTACGCCGCGCTGCCGTTTGGCGGCATCGACCTCGGCGCCTGGGGCTCCGTGGCACTCGCCTTCCTGCTGAATACCGGCGCCTACTACGCTGAGATCCTGCGCGCGGGCATCGAGAGCGTGCCGCGCGGGCAGCCGGAAGCGGCGCGCGCGCTGGGCCTGAAGCGCTGGCAGGTGTGGATCTTCGTGGTGCTGCCGCAGGCGGTCCGGAACGTGCTGCCGGACCTCATCAGCAACACGCTGGAAGTGGTGAAGCTGACCTCCATCGCGAGCGTCGTCGCGGTGCCGGAGCTGCTGTACCAGGCGCGGCAGGCGCAGAGCATCACCTACAACGCCACGCCCATCCTGGTGGCGGCGGTGATCTACTTCCTGCTGTTGTGGCCCTGCGTGCGGTTTCTGTCGCGGCTGGAGAACCGGCAATTGGCGGGGAGGCGGTAGAGCCCACTCGAGCCAGGCTGTGTCACCCGGCACATCGCAAGATGCGCCACGGCGGAGATCCGCAAGGCGCGGATCAGTTCGGCGCGGCCAGCCTGGCCCGCAGCCGCGCGACATCCTCGGGCGCGAGTTGCGCACACATCCGGCCGACCACATCAGGCAAATCCTGCGCTTTCTCCGCCGCGTTGCGCAGGATGTCCTCCGCGCGCGGGCCGACAAGGGCAGCAAGCTCCTCCGTCAGCCGCGCAGCAAGCGGCGCGGGAAGCCGGAAGCCGGGCATCGGCAGGATGCGCGCAGCGTGCGCCGGGAGGGCGAGGCGGAGCGCATCGGCGAATTCGGTCGCGGAGGCGAAGCGCTGGGCCGCATCCTTCGCCAGGCCGCGCCGCAGCACCTGGCCCATGGCCGTGCCCTCGAGCGGGCCCAGGCCAGCGGGTTCCGGCCCGGCCAGCCGCACCAGGGTATCCGTCACGCCGGATCCGGCGAAGGGCGGGCGGCCGAGCAGGATCTGATACAGCACCGCGGCGACCGAAAAGAGGTCGGCGCGATGATCCACCTCCAAGCCAAGCGCCTGTTCGGGAGACATGTAGCTGGGTGATCCCACCATGCCGCCCACCATGGTCATGGTCGAGTCGCCCAGGCGGGCGATACCGAAATCGGCGATCTTCACCGCACCGCGCGGCGTCACCATGATGTTGCCTGGCTTGATGTCCCGGTGGATGACGCCCACGGCATGCGCGGCCGCCAGTGCATCCAGCACCTGCAGCAGGACGCCGATCAGGTCGGGCACCGCCGCCGCACGTTCCTGTTGCGGCCGGCGCATCAGCGTGGACAGCGTGTCGCCCGGGACGAATTCCATGACGATGTAGGGTGCCGGCCCGTCATCGGCAAAATCATAGACGCTGACGATGGACGGGTGCGCGCATTGGGCGGCGGCGCGGACCTCGGTGCGGAAACGCTCCAGGAACTCGGCGCGCCCGTCCGGCCCCGCCTGTTCCATGTTGATGACCTTCACAGCCACCATGCGGTCAATCAGCGGGTCCACCGCCAGATAGACCTTGCCCATGGCGCCAGCGCCGAGCTCCTCGATCGGCTGGTAGCGTCCGAAATTGTCGGGCAGCGGCGGCTCGTTCCCAATCGCGCTCACGCGCCACGCATCTTCGCGGGACCCTCCGGGCTGCGCAGCATTCGCGGGCGGGCGCGTCCGACCACGCCGCCGCGCAGGCTGGGGCCGAGCGGGTTAAGGATCACGAAATGCCCTCGCGCACCACGGCGGCGCGCGCAACGAGCGGCAGCGTTTGCGCGTTGGTTCATTCCCACTTCATGCGCCGCCAATCGGCTTGCGCCAAGGGCATGGTTACGAGCGGAACGGCCCGCTCATGCATCGGTTGGGTTCAGGCGGCTTCCGGCAACCCGCCGGCGGCGACGACGACGCGCAGATGGTGGTCCACATCGCCGAACAGCCCGGCCAGCATGGTCAGGCGCTTGAAGTAGTGGCCGGCCTTGTATTCCTCCGTCACCGCGATGCCGCCATGCAGCTGGATAGCATCCTTGCCGAGCAGATCGGCATTCTTCGCGACAAGCGCCTTGGCGGCGGACAGCGCCGTGCGGCGGGCGGTGGGATCGGCTTCCTGCACCATCATCGCGGCATACATCGCCATGCTGCGCGCCTGTTCGGTGGCGACCAGCATATCCGCCGCGCGGTGCTGCAGCGCCTGGAAATTGCCGATGGCCTGGCCGAACTGGGTGCGCTGCTTGAGGTAGTCCACCGTCAGGTCGCGCAGCACGTCCATGGCACCCAGCGCCTCGGCGCAGATCGCGGCCTGGGCCTCGTCCACCACCTGTTCGATCAGCGGCAGGGCAGCGCCTTCCGGGCCGAGCAGGGCGTTGGCGGGGACCGACACATTCTCCAGCACCACCTCCGCCGCGCGCAGCCCGTCCTGCGTGGCGTAGCCGCGGCGCGTGACGCCGGTGGTGGCGGGGTCCAACCGGAACAGGCTGATGCCGTCCCGGTCGCGGCGCGCGCCGCCGGTGCGGGCGGAGACGATCAGGCGGTCCGCGCTGTCGCCATGCAGCACCACGCCCTTGGCACCGTTCAGCACATAGCCATCCGCGCTGCGCGTCGCCGTGGTGGCGACATCATGCAGGTCGTGCCGCGCCTGGCGTTCCTGATGCGCGAAGGCGAGCGTCAGCGTGCCCTCCGCGATTGCGGGAATCAGTTCGGCGCGTTGCGCGGCGCTGCCGGCGCGCTTCAGCAGGCCGCCGCCGAGCACGACGGTGGCGAGGTAGGGTTCCACCACCAGGCCGCGACCGAACTGCTCGCAGACCAGCATGGTCTCGACCGGCCCGCCGCCGAAGCCGCCGTCTTCTTCCGAGAAGGGTAGGCCGAGCAGGCCCATCTCAGCGAATTTCTGCCAATTGGCTTCGGCATAGCCGCGAGGCTCGGCGCGGTAGGTCTTGCGCTTCTCGAAGTCGTCGTAGGCATCCGAGACAAGACGGCGGATGCTGTCGGAGAGCATGCGCTGCTCGTCGGTGAGGTCAAAGTTCATGTGCCGTCAGAGCCCCAGAAACGCTTTGGCGATGATGTTGCGCTGGATCTCGTTGGAGCCGCCGTAGATCGAGACCTTGCGGTAGTTGAAGAACAGCGGCGCCGCCGCGTCCGCCCAATCCGGACCGATGCTCGGCAGGTTCAGCCCTTCCTCGTCGCGATCCGGGCGCGGCATGGCGTAGGGGCCGGCGACATCCACCAGCAATTGCGTCGAGGCCTGCTGGATCTCGCTGCCCTTGATCTTGAGGATGGAGGAGGACGGGTCCGGCTTGTCGCTGGCCCGGCCGCGCTGCGCGGCCACCACACGCATCTGCGTGATCTCCAGCGCCTTCAGCTCGATCTCGGACCAGGCGAGGCGGCGGCGGAAATCCGGGTCGTCCCAGACCATCCCCTCCCCCGCCGGCGTCTCCTGCGCCAGGCGCTTCACGCGGGCCAGGCGTTCCTTGGTCATGCCGATGCGGGCGATGCCGATACGCTCATTCGACAGCAGGAATTTCGCGTAGTCCCAGCCCTTGTTGAGCTCGCCAACCAGGTTCTCGGCGGGGACGCGCACCTCGTCGAAGAACACCTCATTCACCTCATGCCCGCCATCGATGGTGATGATGGGGCGGAGCGTGATGCCGGGGGTCTTCATGTCGATCAGGATGAAGGAAATGCCGGCCTGCTTCTTCACGGTGGAGTCCGTGCGGACCAGGCAGAAGATCCAGTCGGCGTACTGGCCGAGCGTGGTCCAGGTCTTCTGGCCATTGACGATGAACTCGTCACCCTCGCGCCGCGCCGTGGTCTTCAGCGAGGCGAGGTCGGACCCGGCGCCGGGTTCGGAGAAGCCCTGCGCCCACCAGATATCCAGGTTGGCGGTGGAGGGCAGGAAGCGCTGCTTATGCGCCTCCGACCCGAAGGTGGCGATGACGGGGCCGACCATGTTGACGTTGAAGCCAAGCGGCTGGGGCACGGCGGCGGCCTGCAATTCCTCGACATAGATGTAGCGCTGCACCGGTGTCCAATCCTGCCCGCCCCATGCCACCGGCCAATTCGGCGTGGCGAGGTTGCGGGCATGCAGGATGCGCTGGCTGGTCACGTAGTCTTCGCGCGCCAGGGCCCGGCCCTCGCTGACCTTGCGGCGGATCGAGAGGGGGATCTCGCTCCGGAAGAATTTGCGCAACTCGTCGCGGAAGGCGATTTCGTCGGGGGTGTAGCGGAGGTCCATCTGTCGTCTCCTAGGCCTTGGCCGCTTCTTCGTCGCGCAGGGCACTTGCCAGCAACTTGCCCGCCGCACTGCGTGGCAGGCCGTCCCGGAATTCCAGCGCGGCGGGCATTTCGTGCTTGCCTACGCGGTCCGCCAAAAATGCGCGCAGTTCCTCCAGCGTGAAGGGGTTCGCACCCGGCTTCAACGCGCAAAACGCCTTGGCCGCCTGGCCGCGATATTCATCCGGCACACCGATCACCACGCATTCGGCGACCGCCGGATGTTCGTAGATGGCCTGCTCGATGGCCGCCGGATAGACGTTGAAGCCGCCGGACAGGATCATGTTCTTGCGACGATCGACCAGGGTGAAATAGCCCTGCGCGTCCATCCAGCCGGTGTCGCCAGTCAGGAACCAGCCATCGGCGAAGGCCGTACCGTTGTCATTGGGGCGGTTCCAGTAGCCGGAGAAGACGTTGGGGCCGCGGATCGCGATCTCCCCGATCTCGCCCACCGGCATGGCCTGCGCCGGCGCATCGAAGGCGACAATCCGCATTTCAATGCCCGGCAGCGGCAGGCCGATGATGCCGGCGCGGGTCGGGCCATGCGGCGGAATGCGCGTGCCGGCCGGGCAGGTCTCCGTCATGCCCCAGCCACCGCCGACGCGCAGCTTCAGGATGCGCTCGACACGTTGCTGCACCTCATGCGGCATCGGCGCGCCGCCGGAGCTGCATTGGCGCAGGCTGGACAGGTCGCGCTGTTCGATGCCGGGCACGCCCGAAATGCCAATCCACATGGTCGGCACGCCGGAGAAGGTGGTAATGCGGAGCCGCTCCACATCCTCCACCCACCGGGCCGCATCGAAGCGCACCCGCAGATGGCACAGTGCGCCCTGCGCCAATTGCCGCAGCAGCACGGCGGTGAGGGCGAAGATGTGGAACAGCGGCAGCAGCACCAGCACGCGCGCCGTGCCTTCCGGCAGGTCCGTGTGGTCGCGCCAGGTCCGGTAGATGGCGACGGCCGAGGTCATGTTGCCATGCGTCAGCATCGCGCCCTTGGGCGTGCCGGTGGTGCCGCCGGTGTATTGCAGCAGCGCCAGGTCGTCCGGCGACAGCGCGGGCCAGTCAGCAGGCGGCTCCGCTTCTGGCAGGGTTGCGAATTCGCAGGTCGCATCCTCGCCGCCCCAGCGCGCCTCCGGCGCCAGCAGCACGTCCCGCACCGCGCCTTCCGCGCGCAGCCATTCCGCATTGCTGAGCATGGCGGCGAAGCCCGTGGTGATCAGCAGCGTCGCACCGGCATCATGCGCCTTATGCGCAAGCTCCCGCTTCGCATCCAGCGCCGAGAAATGCACCACCCGCGCGCCCGTCCGCAGCGCCGCGAAGAAACACAACGGATGCCAGGGTGTGTTCGGCAGGTACAGCGCGATGCAATCACCTTTGCCGATACCGCGCGCCATAAGCCCAGCCGCGATGCGATCCGACAGCGCCCGCATCTGCGTGTAGCTCAGCACATGGCCGCGATATTCCAGCGCGGGCTTGTCGCCAAACCGCGAGGCCACGTCGTCCAGCAAGGCCGGCAGCGTGCCGCGTGGGATCGGCGTGTCCCAGCGGCATTCCGGCGGGTAGGACGCCTCCCACGGATGCATCTCAGCCGGCCTTGAGGCTCGCAAAGCCCTTGCCCTCGGCGGCGAGCCGGCCAAGCAGATCGGCGGGTAGCAGCGTGTCGTCGCCCGTCGCCTCGGCAAAGGCCGCCAGCCGCGCCACCACATGCAGCAAGCCGACGGAATCCGCGTAGTGCATCGGGCCGCCGCGCCAGGCGGGCCAGTTGTAGCCATGCAGCCAGACCACATCGATATCGCCAGGCCGGGCGGCGATGCCTTCCTCCAGGATGCGCGCACCCTCGTTCACCATCGGCAGCACCAGGCGGTCCAGGATTTCCTCCTGGCCGATCTCGCGCTGCTCCACGCCTTCCTCCGCGGCGACGCGGCGGATCAGGGCGGTGACCTCGGGGTCCACCACGCCGGTGCGGCTGCCCTCGGGATATAGGTAGTAGCCCTTGCGGGTTTTCTGGCCGAGGCGCTCCGCCTCCACCAGCGCATCCGCCACCGGCGCGCGCTTGCCCGTGGCGCGGCGGATGCGCCAGCCGATGTCGAGGCCGGCCAGATCGGCCATGGCGAACGGGCCCATCCGAAAGCCGAAATCGGTCAGCGCCTTGTCCACCTGCTCCGGCGCTGCGCCTTCCAGCAGCAGCCGCTCCGCCTGCTGCGTGCGGCGCGCCAGCATGCGGTTGCCGACGAAGCCGTGGCAGACGCCGACAACCACCGGCACCTTGGACAGCTTGCGGCCAATCTCGGTCGCCGTTGCCAAGGCTTCGGGCGAGGTTTCCTTCGCGCGCACCACTTCCAGCAGCTTCATGACGTTGGCCGGGGAGAAGAAGTGCATTCCCAGCACGTCCTGCGGCCGCGACGTGGCGGCGGCCATCTCGTCGATGTCGAGGTAGGAGGTATTGCTGGCCAGGATCGTCCCCGGCTTCGTCACCCGGTCGAGATGCGCGAAGACCTGCTTCTTCAGGCCCATCTCCTCGAACACCGCTTCCACGACCATGTCGGCATCGGCGGCGGCATCGAGGCCCACCGCGCCCTCGATCAGTGCCAGCCGTGCATCGCGCACATCCGGCGCCAGGCTGCCGCGCTTCACGCTGCTGTCGTAGGTGCCGCGGATGCGCTCCATGCCGCGGGCCAGCGCCGCATCATCGGTCTCGATCACCCGCACCGGGATGCCGGCATTGGCGAAGCACATGGCGATGCCCGCGCCCATGGTGCCGCTGCCGAGCACGGCGGCACGCGCCACCGGTCGCGGCTGCGTGCCCTTGGGCAGGCCGGCGATGCGCGCCGCCTCACGCTCCGCGAAGAACACATGGCGCAGCGCCTTGCTGCGCGGGTCGTCCAGCAGGCGCAGGAAGGCGGCACGCTCGAAGGCCACGGCCTCCGCAAAGGGCATGTCGAAGGCGGCGCGGACACAAGCGATGCAATCGGCGATCTGCGGTTCCTGCGCGGCGCGCTTGGCCAGGGCTGCCGCTTCCTTCTCGAAGGCGTCGCGGGACCCAACGCCCTCATCGCGCGCCGAGACGGGCTTCGGCTTGGGCCGCGCCGCAAAGCCGCGCGCCGCCTGCACCAGGTCGCCCATCACCACCGTATCCGCCAGCCCGGCGGCCACCGCCGCATCGGCCTCCAGCGGATCACCCGCCACCATCAGTTTCAAGGCTGCCGCGGCGCCCATCAGCCGCGGCGCCCGCTGCGTGCCGCCGGAGCCCGGCAGCAGCCCGAGCTTCACCTCCGGCAGCCCCAGCTTCGCCTTCAGTCCCAGCACCCGCCAGGAGCACGCCATGGCCACTTCCAGCCCGCCACCCAGCGCCGAGGCATGGATCGCGGCCACCACCGGCTTGCTCGCGCCATCCAGCGCCGCCACCAGCTCGGCCAGTGTGGGCGAGGCCGGCGGCTTGCCGAATTCGGAGATGTCGGCACCGGCGATGAAGGTGCGGCCCTCGGCGGCGATCACCAGGCCGGTGATGGCCGGATCGGTCTCCGCCCGCCGCACCGCCTCGAACAGCCCGGCGCGCAAGGCGGCGGAGAGCGCATTGACCGGAGGGTTCGACAGCGTCGCCACCGCGATGCCGTCCACAACCTCAAACCGCACCGGTTCCACCATGCGCCTGCTCCCGCCCCATCGGCCCATCCTGTCCGTCATCCCCGCGCCATGGTCAAGGCGCGCGGCGCCCGGCAGGATGCGCGGCCAAAGGGAGACCCGGAATGCCACTTCCCCCGCTGCTGCAGGGCCGCCTGCGCCTGCCCGTCATCGGCGCGCCGCTGTTCATCGTCTCGACGCCGGAGTTGGTGATCGCGCAGTGCCGCGCCAGGATCGTGGGCAGCATCCCCTCCCTCAATGCCCGCCCGGCCAGCGAGCTGGACCCGATGCTGGCGCGCATCCGCGCCGGGCTGACGGCGCAGGACGCGCCCTTCGCGGTGAACCTGATCGTGCACAGCTCCAACGACCGTGTGGAGCCCGACCTGGCGGTGTGCGAGCGGCATCGCGTGCCCATCATCATCACCTCGCTCCGCCCGCCGCAGGCGGTGGTGGATCGGGTGCATGGCTGGGGCGGGCTGGTGTTCCATGACGTGACCAATCTGCGCCACGCGCAGAAGGCGATCGAGGCCGGGGTGGATGGGCTGATCCTGGTCGCCGCCGGCGCCGGCGGCCATGCCGGCACGCTGTCCCCCTTTGCGCTCGTCGCCGAGGTGCGCCGCATCTTCGGCGGCACGCTGATCCTGTCGGGGTCGATCACCACGGGCGGACAGATCCTGGCAGCGCAGGCGATGGGCGCGGACCTGGCCTATATCGGCACGCGTTTCATCGCCTCGGCCGAGGCCAATGCGGCGGAGAGCTACAAGCGGATGATCGTGGAGGGCCAGGCGGCGGACATCCTCTACACCCCCTTCTTCACCGGCATCCCCGGCAACTACCTGAAGCCCAGCATCACCGCGGCCGGGCTGGACCCGGAGGAGCTGCCGGCGGTGGACAAGACCAGTGCCAATTTCGGCACGACGCGGGTGAAGCCCTGGAAAGATGTGTGGGGCGCCGGCCAGGGCGTCGGCAGTATCACGGACGCCCCGCCCGTCGCCGAAATCGTGGCGCGTCTGCGGGCGGAATATGCGGCGGCCAAGGCGGCGCTGGCCTCCCGCGACGCGTAGTTGCCGCGCCGCCGCTCTACGCCTCGCCCTCCTACGCCTCGCTGAATGTGACGTCGTCGAGATGGGGCACCAGCTCGTCCAGCGGCAGGTGCGTGAGATCCTTGTCGAGGGTGGCGCGAGGCTTCCGCCGCGTCGCGTCGCCGAGCTCATCCCTCAGGGCGCCAAGGAAGGCGGGCGGCGCCACCAGGATGACCCGCCCGAAGCCATCCGCCGCGGCCTCCAGCCGCTCGGCAAGTTGCCGCGCAAAGGCGTGCTTGGCCGCCCTATGCGGGTCCTGGCGAGGTTCGATGGCGTGGCGCGTGGTGCTGGCGCTTTCATGCACGCGGCCCGGACGCTCCCGCCCCTGCTCGTGTGACATCGGATTTTCGATGTCGGTGGCGTCCTGTGCACGTTCCGACCACCGGCCACCCGGCGCGGCGCGCTGGAAGATCCGTGCATGCTGGCCATCGGCTATCAGTGCCCAATCCAAACCTGTCTGCATGGCACACCTCCCGGGCGCTTGTTCTGCGGCATCATCAGCCATTGCGGCCCTGGGGCGGGATCAAACAATCGGCACGGGCGCGGGACGGCGTCGCCTCGGCCCAGCTTGACGCCGTGCGATTGACCGGTTCGCGCTTGGACGCCTAGCCTCGGGAAGGATAAGCAAGAAACTGGAGGATAACGGACATGCATCGCCGTTCGCTGTTCCGGGCGGGCGCGGGTCTCGCCGCGGCCGGCCTCGCCGGCCCCGCCATCGCGCAACCCGCCCGCGCCGCCACCCTGCGCTTCGTGCCGCAGGCCAATCTGACGGCGCTGGACCCGATCTGGACCAGCGCCATCGTCACCCAGATGCATGGCTACCACGTGTTCGACACGCTCTACGCCATGGATGCCCGGTTGCGCCCGCAGCCGCAGATGGCGGAGGGGCACGAGGTTTCGGCCGATCGCCGGGTCTGGCGCATCAAGCTGCGCGAGGGTCTGAAATTCCACGATGGGTCGCCGGTACGCGCCGCCGATTGCGCCGCCTCCCTCGCCCGCTGGTCGAAGCGCGACCCCTTCGGCCAGATCCTGGCGGCCTCCGTCGATGAATGGCGCGCGGCGGATGACCGGACGCTGGAAATCCGCCTGAAGCGTCCCTTCCCGCTGCTGCTGGAAGCGATCGCCAAGCCGGACGCCAACGTGCCCTTCATCATGCCGGAGCGCCTGGCCAGGACCGATGCCAGCACCCAGGTCGCGGAGGTGATGGGCAGCGGCCCCTACCGCTTCGTGGCCAACGAATTCGTCTCCGGCAGCCGCGTCGTCTATGCGAAGAACGAGGCCTATGTGCCGCGCCAGGAAGCCGCCAGCGGCGCGGCGGGTGGCAAGATCGCCCACTTCCCGCGCATCGAGTGGCATATCCTGCCGGACCCCGCCACCGCCGCGGCCGCCCTGCAGGCCGGCGAGGTGGATTGGCTGGACCAGCCGCTATCCGACCTCATCCCGACCCTGGTGCGGAACCGCGACATCCAGGTGGATGTGCTGAACGAGGCCGGCATCCTCTCCATCATGCGGCTCAACCACCTCCAGGCGCCGTTCAACAATGTGAAGGTGCGCCAGGCGGTGGCGCTGGCGGTGAATCAGGAGGATTACATGCGCTCGACGCTCGGCGACGACCGCAGCGTCTGGCGCACCTGCCGCAGCCTGTTCCCCTGCGGCACGCCGTATGGCGTCGAGGATCTGTCCGAGCTCAACGCGCCGCCGCGCAACCTGGACCGCGCGCGCGCCGCGCTACAGGCCAGCGGCTACAATGGCGAGAAGGTGGTGATCATCAGCCCCACCGACTTCCCGCTGATCGGCCCGCATGGGCATGTGACGGCGGATGCACTGCGCCGCATCGGCTTCAATGTGGAGCTGGTGGAGACCGACTGGGGTACCGTGGTGCAGCGCCGCGTGCGGCAGGAACCGGTGGAGCGTGGCGGCTGGAGCATCTTCCACACCTATGGCTCGTCCCTCGCCTACCTCAACCCGGCGGTGTCATCGCTGGTGAAGGGGCCGGGGCCGCAGGGTTGGTTCGGCTGGTACGACAGCCCGAAGGCGCAGGAGCTGGTGCAGAACTGGCTGGACGCGCCGGATGCGGAGCGGCAGCAGGCGCTGGCGAATGAGCTGAACAAGTTGGCGCAGGACGAGGTGGCGACCATCCCGCTCGGCCAGTTCAACATCCGCAGCGCCTGGCGGAAGAGCATCACCGGGCATGTGAAAGGCAGCATGCCGTATCCCTGGGGCGTGCGACCGGCGTGACGTGATTGCCCTCCCCCGCTGTTCGCGGGGGAGGGAGCGCCCTCACCCCGCCAGCAGCTTCTTCACCACCTCATTCACCAGGGCCGGATTCCCCTTGCCCTGCATCGCCTTCATCGTCTGGCCAACGAAGAAGCCGAACAGCTTGTCCTTGCCGCTGCGGTATTCCGCGACCTTGTCGGCATTGGCCGCCATCACCTGCGCCACCACCGCCTCGATCGCGCCGGTATCGGTCACCTGCTTTAGGCCGCGTTCCTCAACGATCTCGCCGGGTGCCTTGCCGGTCTCCAGCATCGCCTCGAACACCTGCTTGGCCAGGCTGCCGGACAGGGTCCTGTCACTGATCAGGTCCAGCAGCGCGCCGAGATTCGCCGCCGTCACCGGCGGGTCCGCCACGTCGCGCTTCAGGCGGTTGAGGGCGGCGAAGAAATCGCCCGTCACCCAATTCGCGGCGAGCTTGGCGTCGCGGCCTTTAGCCACCGTCTCGAAGAAGACGGCGGTTTCCTTCTCCAGCGTCAGCACATGCGCGTCATAGGGGGAAAGCCCCATGGCGACGTAGCGCGCGCGGCGCACATCCGGCAGCTCCGGCAGCGCCGCCTTCAGCGCCTCCACCCAATCCTGTTCCAGCACCAGCGGGGGCAGGTCCGGCTCGGGGAAGTAGCGGTAGTCATGCGCGTCCTCCTTGGAGCGCATGGACCGCGTGATGCCGCGGGCGGTGTCGAACAGGCGGGTTTCCTGGAACACCTCCTCGCCGGCTTCCCACACCTCGATCTGCCGCTGCGCCTCCGCCTCCACCGCCTGCATGACGTAGCGGATGGAGTTGACGTTCTTCACCTCGCAGCGCGTGCGGAACCCCTCGCCCGCCTTGCGGACGGAGACGTTGACATCGGCCCGCATCGAGCCTTCGTCCATATTGCCGTCGCAGGTGCCGAGGTAGCGCAGGATCTGCCGGATTTTCGTCAGATACGCGCCGGCTTCCTCGGGCGACCGCATGTCGGGCTCACTGACGATCTCCATCAGCGCGACGCCGGAGCGGTTCAAATCGATGAAGGATTTGGTCGCGTGCTGGTCATGCAGCGACTTGCCGGCATCCTGTTCCAG
This sequence comes from Falsiroseomonas sp. E2-1-a4, assembly GCF_051433165.1. Classification (NCBI taxonomy): domain Bacteria; kingdom Pseudomonadati; phylum Pseudomonadota; class Alphaproteobacteria; order Acetobacterales; family Roseomonadaceae; genus Falsiroseomonas; species Falsiroseomonas sp. E2-1-a4. Next base: position 84,564 of record NZ_JBHMFS010000008.1, read on the forward strand.
ATGCAGCCGGGTGATGCCGATGGTCTTCGTCACGCCATCGGCCAGCGTGATCTCCACCGCGCCCTCGCCGATGATCGGGTGCGCGAACTGGCTGATCTGATAGCCCTGCGGCAGGTCGGCGTAGAAGTAGTTCTTCCGATCGAAGCGCGACCAGAGATTGACCTGCGCATTCAGCCCGAGGCCCGTGCGCACGGCCTGCGCCACGCATTCCGCGTTGATCACGGGCAGCATGCCGGGGAAGCCGGCATCGATGAACGACACCTGGCTGTTCGGCTCCGCCCCAAAGGCCGTGGCGGCACCAGAAAACAGTTTCGCCTCACTGATCACCTGGGCGTGGATTTCTAAGCCGATCACCAGTTCCCAGGGACCGGTCTTGCCATCAACTGTGTAGGTCATGCCCCCGCCCTCAACCGCGGCAGCGCCGAAAAACCGGCCGCCCGTTCCAGCGTCCGCCCCACGGCGAACACCGTCTCCTCATCGAACGCCCGCCCGATCACCTGAAGCCCGAGCGGCAGGCCCTGCCCGTCCAGCCCCGCCGGCACCGCCAGCCCCGGCAGCCCGGCCAGGTTCGCCGTCACGGTGAAGATGTCGTTCAGATACATCGCCACCGGGTCGTCCTGCTTCTGATCCATCCCGAAGGCGGCGGACGGCGTGGCCGGAGTCACGATGGCGTCCACATCGGCATAGGCCTGTTCGAAATCGCGGCGGATCAGGGCGCGCACCTTCTGGGCCTTCAAATAGTAGGCGTCGTAGTAACCGGCGCTCAGGACGTAAGTGCCGATCATGATGCGCCGCCGCACCTCCGCACCGAAGCCGGCGGCCCGCGTGCGCTCATACAGGTCGCGCAGGTCGGAACCTGGCTCCGTCACCCGCATGCCGAAGCGCACGCCGTCATAGCGCGCGAGGTTGGAGGAAGCCTCGGCCGGCGCCACGATGTAGTAGGTGGGCAACGCGTATTTCGTGTGCGGCAGGCTGATTTCGACGATCTCGGCGCCCGCATCCCGCAGCCATTGCAGGCCCTGTTCCCACAGCGCCACGATCTCGGGCGCCATGCCGTCCAGGCGGTATTCCTTCGGCACGCCGATCCGCAGGCCCTTCACGCCGCGCTCGCAGGCCTTCGCGAAGTCCGGCACGGGCAGATCGGCGCTGGTCGAATCCTTTGGGTCGAAGCCGGCCATCGACTTCAGCAGGATGGCGCAATCCTCCACCGTGCGCGCCACCGGCCCCGCCTGGTCCAGGCTGGAGGCGAAGGCCACGATCCCGAAGCGGGAGCACCGCCCGTAGGTCGGCTTGATGCCCGCAATGCCGCAGAAGGCCGCCGGCTGGCGGATGGAGCCACCCGTATCGGTGGCCGTCGCCCCCAGCGCCAGGCGCGCTGCCACCGCGGCGGCCGACCCGCCGGAGGACCCGCCCGGCACCAGCCGCGTATCCGGGTCATTCGCCCGCGACCACGGATTTTCCACCGGCCCGGAAGCGCTGGTGGTGTTCGACGACCCCATGGCGAATTCGTCCAGATTCGCCTTGCCCAGGAACACCGCCCCGTCATCCAGCAGCTTCTGGCTCACCGTGCTCTCATAGGGCGGAACGAAGCTGTCGAGGATGCGGCTGGCGGCCGTGGTGCGCGTGCCCGCGGTGCAGAACAAATCCTTGATGGCGAGGGGAATGCCCCCCAGCGCCCCCACCTGCCCCGCCGCGCGACGCTCGTCACTGGCGCGCGCCTGCGCCAGCGCCTTTTCCGCCGTCACGGTGATGTAGGCGTTCAGGCGCGGGTTCAGCTTGGCGATGCCGTCCAGATGCGCCTGGGTCAGTTCGACGCTGCTGATGGTGCCTTCGGACAGCGCATCAAGCGCGCCGCGCAGGGTGAAATCGGTCGGATGCATCACTCAACCACCTTCGGAACGCCGAAATATTCACCGTTGCGATCCGGCGCATTGGCCAGCACCGCGTCGGCCTGGCCGCCATCTGTCACCACATCCGGCCGCAGCCGCGCCTTGGCCTGCGCCACGGGGCTGCCGCCGGCCATCGGCTCGACGCCGTCCGTGTCCACTTCCTGCAATTGTTCGATCCAGCCCAGGATGCCGTTGATCTCGGCCTGCGCCTGCTGCACCTCGCTATCGTCCAGCCTGATGCGGGCGAGCGAGGCGATGCGCCGTATTGTGGCGGTATCGAGGGACATGACTCTCGGGAAATCCTTGATCTGCCTGGATTTGCCAGGAAAGCGGCGTGGGAACATAACGGCGCCCATGCCCGCCATCAACATTCGCGACCTGCGCGCCGCCCTGCCACGCCATGCACGCCTGATTGGCCTGGATCCGGGGGCGCGGATCATCGGGGTCGCGCTGTCCGATGTTTCGCTGATGCTGGCCTCCCCCTACGGCGCCATCGCCCGCGGCAAGCTGGCGGCGAATGCGGCGGAGATCGGCGCCATTGCGCGGAAGGAAGGCGCCGGCGGGCTGGTGGCCGGGCTGCCCTTGTCCATGGACGGATCCTTCGGCCCGGCGGCGCAGGCGGCGAAGGATTGGGCGCTGGCCGTCTCCCAGGCCACCGGCCTGCCGCTGGCGCTATGGGATGAACGCCTGTCCTCCGCGGCCGTGAACCGCATGATGATCGCAGCCGACCTCAGCCGCGCCAAGCGGGCGAAGGCGGTGGATGCCGCAGCGGCCGCCTATATGCTCCAGGCGGCCCTGGATGCCAGCACCGGCCCGGCGTAGGTTGCGGCCATGCTCCCCTACCCGCATCGCCATCTGCTCGCCATCGAGGGCCTCGAGCCCCCCTACATCGCCGATCTGCTCGATCTGGCGGAAAACTATGCGCTGCTGAATCGGCAGGGGAAAACCCAGCGGGACCTGCTGAAGGGCCGCACCCTCATCAACCTGTTCTTCGAGGACAGCACCCGCACCCGCACCAGCTTCGAACTAGCCGGCAAGCGGCTAGGCGCGGACATCGTCAACATGTCCGTCTCCACCAGCTCGGTGAACAAGGGCGAGACGCTGCTCGATACCGCCTCCACGCTCAACGCCATGCACACGGATCTGCTGGTGGTGCGCCATGGCCAGTCCGGCGCGCCGGCGCTGCTGGCGCAGAAGGTGGATGCGGCGGTGATCAATGCCGGGGACGGCACGCATGAACACCCGACCCAGGCGCTGCTGGATGCGCTGACCATCCGCCGCCGCAAGGGCAGCCTCGAAGGGCTGACGGTCGCCATCTGCGGCGACGTGCTGCATTCCCGCGTCGCGCGATCGAACATCCACCTGCTGCTGGCAATGAATTCCCGCGTCCGCATCGTCGGCCCGCCAACGCTGATCCCGTCGGAAGCCGCACGCCTCGGCGTCGAGGTGCATCACAGCATGAAGACCGGCCTCGCGGATGCTGATGTGGTGATGATGCTGCGGCTGCAGAAGGAACGCATGACCTCCGGCCTGGTCCCCTCCTCCCGCGAGTTCTTCCGCTTCTACGGGCTGGACGCGGAGAAGCTGGCCTATGCCAAGCCGGATGCCATCGTCATGCATCCCGGCCCGATGAACCGCGGCGTCGAGATCGACAGCGCCATCGCGGATGACCCCATCCGCAGCGTCATCGGCGAACAGGTGGAAATGGGCGTCGCCTGCCGGATGGCGGTGCTGGACATCCTGGCCCGCAACCAGCGCCGGAATACCTGAGCCCTACGGCCCCCCCACCCTTTATGGCCCCCTGACCGCCCGCGCATAGGCCGCCGGCGTCTCGATCAGCGCGCGCGCCGCCACCCGGTCATCGTCGCGCCCCTCCGCCGGCGGGCAGGCGTTCCGCAGTGCGGCGATCTCGCTGGCCAGCACCGGCACGCGTGCGGCGCGCTGGCGGGCCAGCATGCGGCCCATCGGCGCTTCCCCCTGCCGCAGCGCCGCCAGGCCCTGCGCCATCACCTCCGGCCCCAGGCTGGTGCACAGCGCCGGCAGCACGCCGAGGCCCTGGATCGGCCAGCCCGAAATCGCCAGGATGCGCGACCAGGTCACCAGCAGCTCCGCCCCGTTCGGCAGCGGCGCGACAAGCTGGATCAGCCCCTTGCCCATGGTGGCGCTGCCCACCACCGCGGCCCGCCCGCGTTCGGCCAGCGCCGCGGCGACGATCTCAGCCGAGGATGCGGTTCGGCCATCCACCAGCACCACCACCGGCAGCCGCTCCGCCAGATCCTGCCCACCCGCCAGATAGCGGCGATTGGCGTCGGGGTGCCGCCCCTCGGTCCGCATCACCTCGCCATCCGTCAGGAAGGCATCGGCCACCGAAACGGCCTGGCTCAGCAGCCCGCCGCGATTGCCGCGCAGATCCAGCACCACGCCGCGCGGCACGCCCTCCGCGAAGGCGTCGCGCAGGACCTGCGTCAGGCGACGATCCGTGACGGCGGAGAAGCCGCTGAGGCGCACGAACAGGATGTCGTTGCTGCGCTCGGCCGTCACCGTCTCCGGCACCACCACCTCGCGGATCAGCGTGAAGCTGCGGCGGCGGCCGGCACGCAGCACGGTCAGCCTGACCTCGCTACCCTCCGGCCCTTCCAGCAGCCGCGCCGCCAGCCCCGGCTCCCGCGGGCCGAGCGGCCTCCCATCCACCGCCAGCAGCCGGTCCCCGGCGCGGATACCGGCGAGCGCCGCCGGCCCGTCCCGCGTCAGCGCGTCGATCACCAGGGCGCCGCCCTGCACCGCAACCCGCAGCCCAAGGCCGGATTGCCCGACGCGCCGTTCGCGCGCGGCGCGGGCATCCTCCGCTGTCATGTAGCGGCTGTAGGGATCGAGGTGGTTGAACAACTCCTCGAAGCCGGAAGCCAGCATCCGTTCCGCCCCCGCCTGCCGCAATTGCGGGGAGGCGCGCCAAGCGGCGTCGTAGAATCCTTCCAGCGTCATGGCGACGGCCGTGCCCCGTTCGGCGGCGGTTCCAGGCCGTGTCAGCAGCGCCAGCGGCACGCTGGCCAGCACGCGATCCTCGCCAAGCAGCAGGATCCCATCCTCCCGCAATTCGGCATTGAAGCGCGTATCCAGCACCGTCAGCCCACGCAGCGACCACAGCACCAGGTCGGCGGGGCTGGCTGCCTCCAGGTGGCGTTCCAGAATCAGGCTGTGGCTGCGGGCCAGAACGCTCTCGAAGGCCCCGCTGCGCCGGCCGGTCTGGTCCTGCGCCGCCGCCCCCAGCGCAGGCAGCAGCAGGATCAGCGCCTGCGCGACGCCTTGCCGGAGGATTTGGCGCGCGAGGCGGCGCCAACGTCCCGCTTGCCGCGGGAGGTGCCCCGCGGATCGCCCTGCATCAGGGAAAACACCATGCCACCGGTTCGCGGCACAGCCTCCGACAGCCTCACTTCGACCGCCTGGCCGAGGGAGAAGGTCAGCCCCGTATTGCGGCCGGACATCGTATGCCCGGCCTCGTCCAACTGCCATCTGTCGTCCGGCAAGGTCGCGAGCGGAACAATCCCGCTGGCGCCGTTCTCCTGCACGGTGACGAACAGGCCGAAGCGTGTCACCCCGGAAATCCGCGCTTCGAAAACTTCTCCGACACGTGTTGCCATGAAAGCAGCAAGATAGCGGTCGATAGCGTCACGTTCCGCCATCGCGGCGCGTCTTTCGGTCTGCGTGATGTGTTCCGCGGTGTCCGCAAAGCGTGCGACCTCGGTAACGGCCAGGCCATTCTTGCCGAGGTTGAGGCCGGCGATCAGCGCGCGGTGCACCAGCAGATCGGCGTAGCGGCGAATCGGGCTGGTGAAATGCGCGTAGCGCGCCAGCGCCAGGCCGAAATGGCCGATATTGTCGGGCGAGTATTCGGCCTGGGACTGTCCGCGCAGCACCGCCTCATTCACCAGCCGGTCCTCCGGCTTGTCCTTCACGGCGGCCAGGATTCCACCGAAATCGCGCGGATGGATGCGGTCCCGCGCCGGCAGCTTCAAGCCGAGCGATTCCAGGAATTGCCGCAGCCCCTCCAGCTTGGCGTCGGAGGGCCGGTCGTGGATGCGGTACATGCAGGGCTGGCTCAGCCGTTCCAGCTCCTCCGCCGCGCAGACATTGGCGGCGACCATGAATTCCTCGATCAGCCGGTGCGAATCGAGACGGGCGCGCGGCACCACCGCCTGCACCTTGCCATGGGCATCCAGCAGCACGCGGCGTTCCGGCACGTCGAGCTCCAGCGTGCCGCGCCGGGCGCGATCCGCCAGCAGGGATTCGAAGGCGCCGTAGAGGTGGCCGAGCAGATCGGCCGGCACGCCCTCCGGCACCGTGCCGTCATCCTTCGCCGCCTGAACCTGTTCATAGGTGAGGCGGGCGGTGGAGCGCATGATGCCGCGGCCGAAGCGATGCGCGGTCTTCCGGCCGGCGCGGTCGAAGCGCATCTCGACGAACAGGCAGCCGCGCGGCTCGTTGGGGCGCAGGCTGCACCAGCCATTGGACAGCGCCTCCGGCAGCATCGGCACGACGCGGTCGGGGAAATACACGGAATTGCCGCGCGCCCAGGCCTCCCGGTCCAGGTGGCTATCCGACGTCACGTAATGCGCGACATCGGCGATCGCCACCAGGCAGCGCCAACCCTCCGCATCGGGTTCCGCCCAGACGGCATCGTCGAAGTCGCGCGCATCGTCACCATCGATGGTGACCAGCGGGATGTCGCGCAGATCCTCCCGCCCGCGCTTGGTGACGCCCTTCGCCGCCTCCGCCTCCTGCACCGCCTCGGCGGGGAAGACATCGGGGATGCCGTGGGCGTGGATGCAGATCAGGGAGACGGAGCGCGCCTCCCCCATCCGTCCCAGCACCTCGATGATCCGCGCCGGGCGGGGGCCGAGGCTGTGGTGGCTCGGCATCGGCTCGGCCAGCACGATGTCGCCGGGCCTGGCGCCATTCAGCTCCACCACATGCCAATCGGCGCGCTGGCGGCGATCGGTCGGGATGATGCGGCCTTCCTCGAACACGCCGAGGATGCGGGCCGGCGTCTCGCGGGCAATGCGCTTGAAGGTGCGGCCTTCATACTTGTTGCCGCCGATGAATTTCAGCCGCGCCAGCACCCGCTCCCCGGGTGCCAACGCCGCCTGGCCCTTGGCCTCGCGCCGCATGAAGATGACCGGCGGCGGGCCGCGGTCGCGGTGCCAGTTGACGGGGCGCGCGATCGGGTCGCCATCCGGGTCGGTGCCGACCACCTCCACCGGCAGCATCTCCGGCAGGCGTTCCGGCGCGGCGAGGCCTTTGCGGCCAACGGGCGTGGCCTGGCCGTTCTCCTTCAAGCCGCGCAGCAATTCGCGCAGCGCCGGGCGCTGGTCGGTGGACAGCCCGAAATGCCGCGCGATCTCCGTCTTGCCGACGCGGCCGGGGGCGCTGCGCAGGAAATCCCGGATCTGCACCAGCGTAGGCAGGGCGGTGGGCGCGGCCTCCGGGATGCCGGTGCGGTGGCGTGGCGCCTTGGTGCCGCCGCCGCCCTTCACCTTGCGGGCGGCGTGGCCCTTCACCGGGGGACCGCGCCGGACCATCTCAGCCCGCCTTCCGCGCGGTCGGCTTCTTCGCCGCCGGCTTCGCGGAGGTCGCGGCCTTCGGCTTGGCCGCTGCCTTCTTGGCCGGCGCCTTCTTCACGGCAGGCTTCGCTGCGGCGGCTTTCTTCGGCGCCGCCTTCTTCGGGGCTTCGGCTTCCCCGTCCGCCTTGGCCGCGGCCTTCTTCGCCGGCGCCTTCTTGGCGCCCTTCTTGCCCTTGTTGAGCGGCGGCAGCTCCTTGCCCTTCTCGGCCAGCAGCTTCACCGCCTCATCCAGCGTCACCGTGTCGAAATCCATGGTCTTCGGCATGGAGGCGACGCGGCTGCCATGCATCACGAAGGGCCCGAAGCGCCCGCGCCGCACTTCGACCGGGCCGCTGGAGGGGTGATCCCCCAGCGCCCTTCCGCGCGGCTTCACATCGGCCAGCAGCGCCACCGCGCGGTTCAGGCCAACCACCAGCACGTCGTCATCCGGGTCCAGCGACTTGAACAACTGGCCCATCTTCAAATACGGCCCGAAGCGACCGATGGCCGCGGTGATTTCCTCGGTGGTCTCCGGATGCACGCCGACGATGCGCGGCAGCGACAGCAGCGCGAGGGCGCGTTCCAGGTTCAGGCCGTCCGGGTCCATGCCCTTCGCGAGGCTGGCCCGGCGCGGCTTCACCTTCTTGCCCTTCTCGTCGAGCGTTTCCTCACCGAGCTGGACATACAGCCCGTAAGGCCCGCGACGCAGGCTGATGTTCTTGCCGGTTGCCGGATCGACGCCCAGCTCGCGCTGGCCCTCATTGAAGCCGGCCGCACCCTCGGCTTCCGACCCCGGCGCCACCAGCGGCCGTGTGTAACGGCATTCAGGATAGTTCGAGCAGCCGATGAAGGCACCGGTCCGCCCGAGCCGCAGGCCGAGCCGGCCGCCGGAGCAGGCCGGGCAGCCGCGCGGGTCCACGCCATCTGCGCGTGTCGGAAAAAAGTGCGGGCCAAGATCCTCGTCCAGCGCATCGATCACATCGCTGATGGTCAGCTCGCTGGTCGCGGAGATCGCCTTGGAAAATTCCTCCCAGAAGGCCCGCATCACCGCGCGCCAATCGGCCCGGCCGCCGGAGATATCGTCGAGCTTTTCTTCAAGCCCCGCGGTGAAGCCGGTATCCACATAGCGTTCGAAGAAGGCCATCAGGAAGGCCGTCACCAGCCGCCCGCGGTCCTCCGGCACGAAGCGCCGCTTATCCAGCTTCACATAATCCCGGTCCTGCAGGACCTGCAGGATCGAGGCGTAGGTGGAGGGCCGGCCGATGCCCAACTCCTCCAGCCGCTTCACCAGCGTGGCTTCGGAGAAGCGCGGCGGCGGCTGGGTGAAATGCTGGCTGGCGGTGACGGGGCCGGACTTCGCGGCATCCCCCTCCCGCATCGGCGGCAGCGTCTTGCTGTCGTCATCCGGCTCCGGCCCGGCGGTGGCGATGCCGGCACGGGCATCCGCCGCGCGGTCGTCCTCATCTTCGCGGTACAGCCGCAGAAAGCCGTCGAAGGCGATGACGGAGCCGGTGGCGCGCAGCTTCGTGCGGCCGGAGGGTTCCACCAGCTCCACCGCAGTCTGGTCCAGCTCCGCGGATTGCATCTGGCTGGCGACGGCGCGCTTCCAGATCAGCTCATACAGCTTGCGCTGCCGCTCATCGAGGAAGCGGGCCACCTGGTCCGGGGTGCGGGAGACGTCGGTGGGCCGGATCGCCTCATGCGCTTCCTGCGCGTTCTTCGCCTTGGAGGAATATTCGCGCGGCGCCCCCGGCACGTAGTCCGCGCCAAAAACCTCCTTCACATGGTCGCGGATGGCGAACATCGCCTCCCGGGCCATCTGCACGCCATCCGTCCGCATATAGGTAATCAGGCCGACGCTCTCGCCACCGATATCGGTGCCTTCATAAAGCTGCTGCGCCACCCGCATCGCCGCCTGCGCGCCCATGCCGAGTTTTCTCGAAGCTTCCATCTGGAGGGTCGAGGTGGTGAAGGGCGGCGGCGGGTTCCGCTTGGTCCGGCGCTTCTCGACGCTGGCGACACTGAATTTGCCGGCTTCGACCGCGGCCTTCGCGGCCATCGCCATGGCCTCGTTCGGCAGGTCGAACTGGTCGAGCTTGCGGCCCTCATGATGCGTCAGCCGGGCGCCGAAGGGCGCGCCGGATGGGGTCGCGAAGCGCGCCTCAACCGTCCAGTACTCGCGCGCCCGGAACGCCTCGATCTCGGCCTCGCGCTCACAGATCAGGCGCAGCGCGACCGACTGCACCCGGCCGGCGGAGCGGCTGCCGGGCAGCTTGCGCCACAGCACCGGGGACAGGTTGAAGCCCACCAGATAGTCCAGCGCGCGGCGTGCCAGGTAGGCGTCGATCAGCGGCACATCCAGGTCGCGCGGATGCGCCACCGCGTATTGCACGGCGCGCTTGGTGATCTCGTTGAAGGTGATGCGGTGCACCTCGACGCCCTTCAGGACGCCGCGGCGGGCCAGCATGTCCTTCACATGCCAGGAAATCGCCTCCCCTTCCCGATCCGGGTCGGTGGCGAGGAACAGGCGGCGGGCGCCCTTCAGCGACTTGGCGATGGCGGTGATCTGCCGGTCGCCCCGCTCATCCGCCTCCCAATCCATGGCGAAATCCTCGTCCGGCCGGACGCTGCCATCCTTGGCCGGCAGGTCGCGGACATGGCCGAAGGAAGCGAGGACGGTGAAGTCGTCGCCGAGGTATTTGTTGATGGTCTTGGCCTTTGCGGGGCTTTCGACCACGACGACGTCAGTCATTTCCGTCTATTCGCCTTCGCGCGCTTCGCCCGCCCAATCGCCCTAACGGTCAGGTCACTGACCGCACGACCCGGTTGCCAGGCAGGCATTCCACCAGCCCGGACAACTCCAGGTCGAGCAGGATCGCCTGGACGGATGGCGCAGATAGCTGGCAGCGGCGGACCAGATCGTCAACGGCGACGGGCACCGTGCCAATAAATTCAAGAATTTGCGCCTGCGATTCGGGCGGTTCTGGGGCGGAAACCGGGGGCGGAGACGGGTTGACCGGGCTGGGCGCGAGCGAAAACAGCGGCAGTTCCAACGGCTGGGACGGCAGATTTGCCAGCACATCCTCCGCCGTCTCGGTCAGATGGGCGCCCTGGCGCAGCAGGTCGTTGCCACCCCGGGCGCGCGGGTCCAGCGGGTTGCCGGGCACCGCGAACAGCTCCCGCCCCGCCTCCAGCGCCAGCCGGGCGGTGATCAGGCTGCCGGAACGCGGTGCGGCCTCCACCACCACCAGGCCGAGCACCAGCCCGGCGACGATGCGGTTGCGGCGCGGGAAGTGGCGCGCCATGGGGGCGGTGCCGAGCGGCGCCTCGCTGACCACCACCCCGCCTTCCGCCGCGATGCGCGCCTGCAGCGTGGCGTTCTCAGGTGGGTAGGGCTGGTCCAGCCCGCCGGCGACCACCGCCACGGTCCGCCCATGCGCCCCAAGCGCGCCCAGATGCGCCGCCGCATCGATGCCGCGCGCGAGGCCGGAGGTGACGGCGATGCCGCCCATGCACAGCCCGGCCGCCAGTTCCTCCGCAATCCGGCGCCCGGCGGCGGAGGCCGACCGCGCGCCGACCACGCCGACCTGGCGGCGCTTCAGCACGGAGGCATCGCCGAGCACCGCCAGCACGGGTGGCGGGTCCTCCAGCAGTGCCAGCAGCGGCGGGTAGGCGGGATCGTCTAGGAACAGGAAGGACCCGCCCAGCCGCGCCACCGCGATCATCTCGCGCTCGATCTCAGCCACCGGCGGGGCGGTGAAGGCGCGGCCGCTGCGGGCGGCATGGGCCGGCAGGGCGGCCAGCGCGTCGGCGGCGCCGCCATGGCGGGCAATCAGGCGGCGAAAGGTGGCGGGGCCGATGCCATCGGTGCGCGACAGGCGCAGCCGCGCCAGGGCCTCGGCCGGCGTCACGTCAGGCCTTCTTGCCGATGCGCGGCTCGGTGCCGGCCAGCAGGCGGCGGATATTGGCGTGGTGGCGGATGGCGATCAGCAGGGCCACGCCCGCACAAAAGCCGGCCAGCCGCCAATCGCCGGACAGCGCGGCGACAATCGGCGCCAGGGCGCAGACCGTCAGCGCGCTCAGCGAGGAAATCCGCGTCAGCGCCGCCATGGCCAGCCAGACGGCCAGCAGCAGCAGCCCGAGCGCCGGTTGCGCCGCCAGGATCACCCCCGCCCCGGTCGCCACGCCCTTGCCGCCTTTGAAGCCGAGCCAGATGGGAAAGGTGTGTCCCAGCAGCGCGCAGAATCCGGCCAGCAGCGCCGCATCCTCGCCCCAGATCCAGCGGGCCAGCAGCAGCGCCACCGCACCCTTGGCCGCATCCAGCAGCAGCGTGGCGACGGCCAGTTTCTTGTTGCCGGTCCGCAGCACGTTGGTGGCGCCGATGCTGCCCGAGCCGATGGCACGTACATCGCCCAGTCCCGCCGCCTGGGTCAGCAGCAACCCATAGGGCACGGAGCCCAGCAGATAGCCGAGCAACCCGGCGAGGATCAGCCCGGTATTCACCCGAACACCCTCTGGCCGGCCTTCCAGGTGCCGAGCACCCGGCCCTCCAGCGCCCGCCCGTCGAAGGGCGTGTTCTGCGCCTTGCCGGGCAGTTTCCCCGAGTTCACCTGCCAGCCGCGTTCCAGGCTGAACAGCACCAGGTCGGCCGGCGCGCCCTTGCGGAGCCGCCCGGCCTCGATGCCCAGCAGTTTTGCGGGGCGGTCCGTCATCAGGCCCAGCGCGTCCAGCAACGGCAGCTTGCCGCCATGCACCTGCGCCAGCGTCACCGCCAGTAGCGTGGCCAGCCCCGTCCCGCCGGGCTCCGCCTGGGCGAAGGGCAGGCGCTTGTCATCGGCATCATGCGGCTGGTGGTCGGAGGCGATGGCATCGATGGTGCCATCCGCGAGCGCGGCCACTACCGCCAGCCGGTCCGCCTCATCCCGCAGCGGTGGGGAGAGCTTGGCGTAGGTGCGGTATTCGCCGATCGCCGTCTCGTTCAGGTCGAAATAGGGCGGCGCAGTGTCGCAGGTGACGCGCAGGCCTTGCGCCTTGGCACGCCGGATCGCCTCCAGCGCCGCGGCAGTGCTGACATGGGCGAAATGGACATGGCCACCGGTCAGGCGGGCGAGTGCGATGTCGCGCTCCACCATCATGGCCTCGGCGGCGGGCGGGATGCCGGGCAGGCCCATGCGCGTGGCGCGCTCACCTTCCGTGGCAGCGCCGCCACTGGCCAGCGAAGGCTCCTCCGGATGCTGCACGATGAAGCTGCCGAAGGCGCGCGCATAGGACAGCGCCAGGCGCATCAGCCGCGCCGGGCCGACGGCGCGCCGGCCATCGGTGAAGGCCACCGCGCCTGCTTCCCGCAGCAGGCCGAATTCGGACAGGTCCTTGCCGGCGCAGCCGCGGGTGGCGGCGCCATAGGGCAGAATGGTCAGGCTGCCGCTCGCCTGGCGGGCCAGGAAGGAGACCAGCGCCGGGTCATCGATGGCTGGCTGCGTATCAGGCAGGGCGCAGAGCGTGGTGATGCCGCCCGCCGCTGCGGCCTGGGCGGCGGAGGCAATCGTCTCCCGATGCTCGCCGCCCGGCTCGCCGAGGGCGGCGCGCAGATCGACCAGCCCGGGGGCGAGGCAGGCGCCCTGCAGGTCCAGCGTCGCCGCGCCATCCGGCACGCCGAGATTGCTGCCGAAATCGGCAATCCGGCCATCGCGCACCAGCAGCGATCCGGGCGCATCAAGCCCCGTGGCGGGGTCGAGCAGGCGGGCATGGAGGAGGACAAGGTCGCGCATCGCTATCGTTATAGCCGGCGCCACGAGTCCCGCCATGCATGGTCGTGCAGGATCTGGTGCAGCCCTGCTGGCGTGCTCCTCCCCGCATGAGGCCGAAGGGGCGCCGATGGTGCGCCAGAGCGGCGCCATGGCGAACTGAAGGCTTGACCTGCCCGGCCGGGGGGCTAGAACACCAGCCTTCGCAGGGTGGGCCGCAAGGCGCGCCCGCAACCGTTTGAACCGCTTCCCGTTCTGGAACCTGTACGATGGCCAAGGCCAATACCATCCTGATCAAGCTGGTGAGCACGGCCGAGCCGTCCACGGGCTACTTCTACGTGACCAAGAAGAACACCCGGAACGCCACCGGCAAGCTTGAGATGAAGAAGTACGACCCGGTCGCCCGGAAGCACGTGCTGTTCCGCGAGTCCAAGATCAAGTAATCCGCTGGGGGAGCGCCCCCTGGCACTGTTGATCGGCTGAGGCCGCGCCGGACCCCGGGTCTGGCGCGGTTTTTTGCGTTGCATGCGGGCCGGGCCGCTACCGCGCGCCGCGGCCGGCGGCCTTGCCCTGGTCTGCGCTGGGGGGCCAATCCGCCGGCACGGCCGCTTCCACACGGTTCCGGCCGTTGTTCTTGCCGCGATACAGCGCCGCATCGGCCGCACTGACCACGTCATCCGCCTGCGCGCCGATGCCGCCGGCGGCGACGCCGATGCTCATGCTGATGTTGAGCGTGATGCCCTCCGCCACGATGGGCACATTGGCGATCGCCGCCCGCAGGCGCTCCGCGACCAGCATCCCATCCTCGGTCGCGGCGCCGGACATCACCACCATGAATTCCTCCCCGCCATAGCGGGCGACCACATCGGCGGCGCGCAGATGGCCGCGGACCCGCTCTGCCACCTCCCGCAGCACCACGTCGCCGGCGGCGTGGCCGTGGGTGTCGTTCACCAGCTTGAAGCGGTCCACATCCATCAGCAGCACGGCCGCACCGGAATTCCGCAACACGCCTTCCAGGTGCCGGCGGACATAGCGGCGGTTGCGAAGCCCGGTCAGCGGGTCCGTCACCGCCATCTCCAGGCTGCGGTCGAGATCGGCGCGCAGCCTTTCCTGGTAGCGCTTGCGGCGGATCTGGTTGCGCACCCGGGCGCGCAACTCGTTGGGATCCACCGGGCGAATCACATGGTCGTTGGCGCCCAGGTCGAAGCCACGCAGCACCAGGGTCTTCTGGCCCGGGTCTGCCACCAGCAGCACCGGCACATCCCGCGTATTGGCGTGCGCGCGCAGGCGGGACGCCAGGCGCAAGGCATCGCCGCCATCCAGCGACAGGCTCAGCAGCACCACATCATGCAGCCCATCCTGCAGGATGTCCCAGGATTCCGCCGGGTCGGCGCAATGCGCCACCTCGATCCCATCAGCGCCGAGGACCAGGCCCAGCGCCTCCGCCTCCGCCGTATCCTCGTTCACGATCAGGGCGCGGGCGCCGGCGACGCTGGGCGAGGGGCCGGGCGGTGGCTCGAAGCCCAGGTCGCGGGCGGTCTCGGCGCGCAGCCGCCAGGCGTCCAATACCTGCTTCATCCGCAGCAGGGCGCGCAGCCGGGCGAACAGGGTGGCATCGTCCACGGGCTTGGAAAGGAAGTCATCCGCCCCCGCCTCCAGCCCCCGCACCCGCTCCGCTGGGTCCGTCAGCGCGGTGATCATGACGACGGGAATATGGGCCGTTCCGGGCTGCGCCTTCATCCGGCGACAGACCTCATAGCCGTCCATGCCCGGCATCATGACATCGAGAAGAACGACGTCCGGCATCCACCGTTGGACGGTGGTCAGTGCCTCGGGCCCCGAGGCGGCGATCGCCACCTCGTAATACTCGTTCAGCAGCTTGATCTCGAGCAGCCGGAGGTTAGCGGCGATGTCATCGACGACGAGGATACGAGCCGTCATCGGACCACCTGCCCGCGCCGGACCGGCGCGCCCGCGCATGTCTGGCGACGCGGGAACAATCCAGCTACAAGGCGAGATGTCGACCTGATGCACATGGTCACAAATCTGTCAAGGAGAAATCGGTGTCGGACATCACGCGAGACGAAGCCGCCGCGACCGGCGCTGGCCACCGCCAGGTCGCCAATGCCAGCCTGTTCTTCAAGCGCTGGCTGGCGAACCCATTGCAGATGGGCTCCATCATCCCGTCCTCGGACACATTGTGCCGGCGAATCGCGGCGCTGGTGCGGCGGGCGGAGGACGAGGTGGTGGTGGAGCTCGGCGCCGGCACGGGCGTGATCTCCCGCGCCCTGCTCGCCGCCGGCGTGCCGCCGGAGAAGCTGGTGGTGGTCGAGATCGTGCGCGACATGGCCGACCACCTCCGGGCGGCGCTGCCCGGGGTGAACGTCATTTGCGGCGATGCCTTCGAGTTGGCCAAGGCGCTCCCCGAAGCGATGCATGGAAAGGTCGGCACGGCGATCTGCGGTATTCCCCTGGTGCTGCTGCCGCGGGCGGACCAGCAGCGCTTCGTCGATGCGGTGGAGGCGGTGGCCCCTGGCAAAGGTTTCCTGCTGTACACCTACTGCATCACCTCGCCACTGCCCTACCGCGCCCTCGGACTGACCGCGAAGCGCGAGGTGTGGACCCCGATGAACTTCCCGCCGGCCAGCGTGTGGCATTACCAGCCTGCCCGGTCATGAACCACACCGCAATGTCTGGTCTGAAAAGCGGCACCGGGCGGGGGTAGGAGCTGGCCCGCCCGGGCGTCCTCAGCCGCTGCTGAGGGCCACTTCCGTGCCGTCCGGCCGTGTGATCCGCGCCACCAGGCGCGGATGCGGGCTGCGGCGCACTTTCAGCGCCTCCTCCAGCCCACGCTGGCGCAGCGCCTCCCGCAATTGTTCGTCATCGGGGAATTCGGCTTCCAGCGCGACCAGCTTGCAGCCGGACTTCTTCAGCCGCGGCGCCGCGCCCTTGCCGTCATCCCACTGGATCAGCGGCGGAATCAGGTTGCGCATGTCCTGACGCTGGGGCGGGAATGCCATGCGCCAGGACAGGTCGCCGCGCGACCAGGCCTTCACCTCGCCGGCCTGGCTGGCGCCGAGGCGCGTGACCACCGCATCCAGCACCGGTGTGCGGGCGACCCAGGCGATCAGATGCGGCCCGGCCTCCAGCATCATCGCCACGGCCGGGTCATCCAGGTCGAAGGGCCGGGCCTGGGTAGGTTGCGGCTGGTCGGGATCAGCGGCGATCACCTCCAGGTAGTGCTGCGGCCCCAGGCTCAGCAGCATGTTGTGCGTGCCGATGCCGGGATGCGCGCCGCCCTTGGTGGGGCGGACGCCAAGCTGCGCCTCGATATAGTCGGCGCCTTCCTCAAGGGTGCGGGCACCGATGACGATGTGGTCGATCTCGGCCATCTCAGCGGGCCTGGAACTGGGTGTTGCCGAACAGCACTTCGCGCTCCTTGTCGGACATGGCGCCGACACGTTGGTTCTCGGCCAGCACCTGCACGCCGCGTTGCACGGCGGGGCGCGCCGCGATGGCATCATGCCAGCGCTGGACGTTCGGGAATTGCGCCAGATCAATGTTCCGGCGGGACGGATTGCGGATCCAGGGGAAGGTGGCGATGTCGGCGATGGAGTACGCCTCCCCCGCCAGCCATTCTGCCTCCCCGAGCCGTTTGTCCAGCACCCGATGCAGCCGGCCGACCTCCTTGGCGTAGCGTGCCTGGGCGTAGGGGATCTGTTCCGGGGCATAGGCGTGGAAATGGCCGTACTGGCCGAACATCGGCCCGATGCCGCCCATCTGGAACATCAGCCATTCCAGCGCCCGGTAGCGCCCTGCCGGGTCGGCCGGCAGCAGCTTGCCCGTCTTCTCCGCCAGGTAGATCAGGATCGCACCCGATTCGAACAGCGTAAACGGCTTCCCGCCCGGCCCGTCCGGATCGACGATGGCGGGGATGCGGTGGTTCGGCGTGATCGCCAGGAATTCCGGCTTGAACTGTTCGCCGGCGCCGATGTTCACCGGCACCACGGTGTAGGGCAGGCCGAACTCCTCCAGCGCGATATGCACCTTGTGGCCATTCGGCGTCGGCCAGGTCCAGACCTCGATCGGCATGCGGCCGTTCCCCACGATGAGCTGCCCAAGGTGGGCCGGCCGCGGCGGGCTGACAAGCCGCCACGACCGGCGCCGCCCCGGGCTGGACCCGCGGGGATGTCAGCAGAAATGCGCGCCGCGCGTCTCCACCGGCACCATGTAGAGCGACTGGCTGGCGCACATGAACAGCCGGTTCCGGCGCGTGCCGCCGAAGCAGATATTGGCGCAGATCTCGGGCAGGCGTATCTGGCCGATGCGGGCGCCATCGGGGGCGAAGATGTGCACCCCGTCATAGCCTTCCCCCACCCAGCCCATGGCGCCCCAGACATTGCCGGCCTCGTCGCAGCGGAGGCCATCGACCATGCCGGTTCGGCCATCCAGTGTCATTTCCGCGAAGGTGCGGGGGTTGGTCAGGCGTGGGCCGTCCACGTCATAGGCCCAGATGATGCTGCGGGCGTCCGGATAGTGGCTGCGGCCGGTGTCGGCGACATACAGCGTGCGGTAGTCGGGGGAGAAGCAGAGGCCGTTCGGCTTGAACACGTCATCCGCCACCTTCGCCACCTGGCCGGATTGCGCGTCGATCCGGTAGATCGCCTCCTTGATAAAGGGGCGCGGGGATCGGGCCGATTCGGGCACGCGGTTGCCCTCGTAATCCATCAGCCCGCCATAGCCGGGGTCGGTGAACCACAGCGCGCCATCCTCGGGGTGGACCACGCCGTCATTGGGCGCGTTGAAGGCGCCATCGGGGCCGCGATCGGCCAGCACGGTCACGCGCCCATCCGGCTCGTAGCGCACCACGTCGCGGTGGAAGTGGCGAAAGGCGATCTGGCGGCCTTCGCGGTCGAAGGTGTTGCCGTTGGAGTAGCCGGAGGGGCTGTGGAAGCGGCGATGCGTGGTCAGGTCCTCCTCCACCAGGCGTAGGCATTCGTCGTTCGGAATGTCCGACCAGATCAGGAATTTGCCGTTCGCGTGCCAGGCGGGGCCTTCCGCCCAGCCCATGCCGGTGTGCAGCCGGGTGATGGCGGAATTGCCGAGCCGCGCGCTGAAGCGCTTCGGATCGATGGCGATGATGTCGGGGTCCGGGTAGCGCTGCGGCTGGGCGTTAGGGCCATAGCTGCGCTGCGCCACGGCGGGCGTCGCGGCGAGCGCGGCGGCCGCGCCGAGCAAGGCGCGGCGCGACGGATCGGGGAGCCGGTTCATGCTGTTTCCTCCATTGGCCCTTTAAGGGCGGCCGGAGGATGGCATGGGGCCAAGTCGGAGGTGCAACCTTGGCGTGCACCCTATCGCAGGCGTGATGAACGCTTCAGGCGTTGCCGCCAAGACACTCCATCGCCACCTGCACGCCGCCGGCTTGATGCGGCACGCCGGCGGCGCGCAACCCCATCTCCACCCCGCCCAGTGCGCCCACCATCTGCAAGGGCGAAATGTCGCCGAGATGGCCGATGCGGAAGACGCGGTCGTTCAACTGGCCGAGCCCATTGCCCAGCGACATGTTGAACTTTTCCAGGATGGTCGCGCGCAGCGCATTGGCACTGTGGCCCTCGGGCAGGCGCACGGCCGTCAGGACCGAGGAATAGTGCCGCGGATCCTCGCACTGCACCTCCAGCCCCCAATGGCGGACGGCGCGGCGGGTGGCTTCCGCCATGCGGTCGTGGCGGGCGAAGACGTTGTCCAGCCCCTCCTCCAGCAGCATGTCGCAGGCGGTGTCCAGCGCATAAAGCATGTTGGTCGCTGGCGTGTAGGGGAAGTAGCCGGTGGCGTTCGACGCCAGCATCGGTTTCCAGTCCCAGAAGCTGCGCGTCAGCTTGGCCGATTCGCTGGCCTTGATGGCCTTGGCGCTGATGGCGTTGAAGGACAGGCCGGGCGGCAGCATCAGCCCCTTCTGGCTGCCGGAGACGGTGACGTCCACGCCCCATTCGTCGTGCCGGTAGTCCATCGAGCCGAGGCCCGAAATGGTGTCCACCAGCAGCAGCGCCGGGTGGCCGGCCGCATCGATGGCGGCACGCACCTCGGCGATGCGGG
Organism: Falsiroseomonas sp. E2-1-a4; assembly: GCF_051433165.1. Lineage (NCBI taxonomy): Bacteria > Pseudomonadati > Pseudomonadota > Alphaproteobacteria > Acetobacterales > Roseomonadaceae > Falsiroseomonas > Falsiroseomonas sp. E2-1-a4. The sequence goes on from NZ_JBHMFS010000008.1 coordinate 103,887, forward strand.
AGGTGGCGCCGGTGCTGGTCTCGTTGTGCACGACGCAGACGGCCTTGATGGCGTGGGACTTGTCGTCGCGCAGCTTGCGCTCGATCGCCTCCACGTCGGCACCGCGGCGCCAATCGGTCTTGACGAAATCGGCGACGATGCCGAGGCGCTCCGCCATCTCGTTCCACAGATGCGCGAACCAGCCGGTCTCGCACATCACCACGCGGTCACCGGGCGAGAGGGTGTTGACCAGCGCCGCCTCCCACGCCCCGGTTCCGGAAGCGGGGTAGATCACCACATGCGATTTCGTCTTGAAGATGGCCTTCGTCTTCTCCAGCACCTGGGCGCCGAGCTTGCCGAAATCCGGGCCGCGATGGTCCATCGTCGGGTGATCCATGGCGCGCAGGATGCGGTCCGGGACGTTGGAGGGGCCGGGGATCTGCAGGAAATGGCGGCCGGAATTGGGCTTGGACTGGAAATAGGCCATCGTGTCTTGGCTCCCTCGCTGCCCCGATAGCTAGCCGCAGACCATGCTGACTGCCAATGAGTAAGCCTTGTCGGATTGATGAGATTTATAGATGACCGTCGACGCGGGCGCCGCGGTAGAGAACGGCCGGAGGAGAGCCCCAAGCATGAATGCCAGCACGAAGATCGCCGATAGCCGCCTCGCCCAGCGCCTGAAGCGGGAGACTTCGGGCGAGGTGCTGTTCTCCGCCGGCGATCGCGGCCGCTATGCGACGGATGCTTCGATCTATCAGCAGATGCCGGTGGGCGTGCTGGTGCCGCGCAGCATGGCGGATGTGGCGGCGGCCATGGCGATCTGCCGGGAGGAAGGCGTGCCCGTGCTGCCGCGCGGCGGCGGCACCAGCCAATGCGGCCAGACGGTGAACCGCGCCCTGGTGCTGGACTGCACGCCGCATCTGCGCCGGGTGCTGGCCATCGAGGGCGATACCGCCACGGTTGAACCCGGCATCACCCTCGGCGCGCTGAACGAGGCGCTGAAGAGTTCGGGAAAATTTTATCCGGTGGATCCCTCCACTTGGCAGCGCTGTACCATCGGCGGCATGGCGGGGAATAATTCCTGCGGGTCCAAATCCATCCGCTACGGTCTGATGGCCGATAACGTCCACGCCATCGACGCGATCCTGGCCGATGGCACGCGCTTCCGCTTCGGCGACATCCCCGAGAATCTCGGCCCGGATGTGCCCGGCTCCGTCGCCGACCTTGTCGCGAAACTGCGGGCCATCGGGGCGCGGGAGGCGGAGGAGGTGGCCGCCCGTTTCCCCGACCAGCTTCGCCGCGTCGGCGGCTATAATCTGGATGCGCTGACCCCCGCCGGCCGCGCCGCCGGCCGCGGCAGCCTGGCGCGGCTGCTGGTGGGCAGCGAGGGGACGCTGGCATTCTCGGCGGCGCTCGACCTTAAGCTGTGGCCGATCAAGCCGCGCAAGGTGCTGGGGATCTGCCAGTTCCCGTCCTTCCGGCAGGCGATGGCGGCCTCCCAGCACCTTGTCACGCTGAACCCGGAAGCGGTGGAGCTGGTCGATCGCACCATGATCGACCTCGGCCGGTCGATTCCCATTTATCGCGACACCATCGACCAGATTGTCATCGGTGAGCCGGACAGCCTGCTGATCGTGGAATTCCACGGCCATGACGATGCCACCCTGCTGCAAGGGCTGGACCGGCTGGAGGAAATGATGGGCGACCTCGGCCTGCCCGGCCAGGTGGTCCGCATCACCGATGCCGGATTCCAGGCGCGCGTCGCGGAAGTGCGCGAGGCCGGGCTGAACATCATGATGAGCATGAAGGGCGACGGCAAACCCGTGTCCTTCATCGAGGACTGCGCCGTCCCGCTGGCCGACCTCGCCGACTATACTGAGCGCCTGAACGACGTCTTTGCCCGCCACGGCACCAAGGGCACCTGGTACGCCCATGCCAGCGTCGGCTGCCTGCATGTTCGCCCCGTGCTCAACATGAAATCCGGCGAGGACGTGACGAAGATGCGCGCGATCGCGGAGGAATGCTTCGCCCTGGTGCGCGAATACAAGGGCAGCCATTCCGGCGAGCATGGCGACGGCATTGTGCGTTCCGAATTCCACGAACCGATGTTCGGCGCCCGGATCGTGAAGGCGTTCGAGGCGGTGAAGGACGCCTTCGACCCGGGCACGACGGCGCTGCCGTATGGCCTGCTGAACCCGAACCGCGTGGTGCATCCGCCGCGCATGGATGACCGTACGCTGTTCCGCTACGGACCGGACTACGCGGCCGACCCCAGCGTAACACCGGCGCTCGAATGGTCTGCCTGGCCGGGTCCGCAAGGCGGGCTGCTGTCGGCGGTCGAGATGTGCAACAACAACGGCACCTGCCGGAAATTCGACGCGGGCTCCATGTGCCCCTCCTACCGCGCCACGCGGCAGGAACAGCACCTGACGCGCGGTCGCGCCAATACGCTGCGCCTCGCGCTGACCGGGCAGTTCGGCCGCGAAGGCCTGGCTTCCGACGAGGTCGCGGAGGCGATGGCGCTGTGTGTCGGCTGCAAGGCCTGCAAGCGCGAATGCCCGACGGGCGTTGACATGGCCAAGATGAAGATCGAGGCCGCGCATGCCCGCGGTCGTGCGCGCGGCGTGGCGCTGCGCGACCGGCTGATTGCCGAAATGCCGCGCTGGGCGCCGTTTGCCGCCATCGCGCCTATCGTCTTCAACGCGCGCGACCTGATCCCCGGCATGGCAAAGTTGACGGAGCGCCTCACGGGGCTTGCCGCCGGCCGCACCCTGCCCCGCTTCCGCGGCGACGCCTTCCACGATGCGGAGCTGCGCGCGCCGGATGGCCGCGCCAACGAAGTCATCCTGCTGCCCGACCTGTTCAACCGCTACTTCGAGCCCGAGAATCTGCGCGCCGCCATCCGCGTGCTGCGCGCCGCCGGCGCCGATCCGGCCGTGGCCCGTCCGCCGCGTGGCGCGCGGCCGCTGGATGATGGCCGCACCTATCTGGCGGCCGGCATGGTCGAGCAGGCCCGCGCGGAGGCACGCCGCACCCTCACGGCGCTGTCGGAATGGGACAGCCCGGTGCTCGGCCTGGAACCCTCCTGCCTGCTGACATTGCGCGACGAATTTTTGGCGCTTCTCCCCGGCGAGGCGGCCGAGAAACTGGCTGCTCGCGCCCTGCTGGTTTCCGAATGGCTGGCGAAGACCAAGGCGCCGCTGAAGCTGAAGGCGATCGGGGCGGAGGCGCACATTCATGGGCATTGCCACCAGAAGGCGGTAGGCGACTTTCCTGCCGCGGTCGCCACCCTCACCCGCATCCCAGGCCTGAAGGTCACGCCCATCACCTCCTCCTGCTGCGGCATGGCAGGCGCCTTCGGCTATGATGCAGAGAAGCTGCCCACTTCCATCGCCATGGCCGAGCTTTCGCTGCTGCCGCATATCCGGCGCACCGCACCGACCGCGCTGATCGTCGCCGATGGCACATCCTGCCGCCACCAGATCGGCGACCTGGCGAAGCGCCCCGCGTTGCACTCCATCCGACTGCTGGATATGGCCCTGACATGACACAAGCCGCCGAGATCCTCGACTTCTGGTTCAGCGAAGGCCCGGGCACTTTCCGCAAGGCCTGGTTCACCAAGGATGATGCCTTCGACGCCAGCATCCGCGCCCGCTTCGGCGAGCTTCTGGTCCCGGCGCGCGAAGCCGCGCTCGATGATTGGGCTGCAACCCCCGAAGGTGCGCTGGCGCTGCTGATCCTGCTGGACCAGTTCCCACGCAACCTGCATCGCGGCCGCGCCGAGGCCTTCGCCTCGGACCCGCATGGGCGGACCATCGCGCGGCAGGCGGTGCTGCTTCGCAAGCAGGATCTGGCCCTGCACCCGGTGCAGCGCAGCTTCCTGTATCTGCCCTTCGAGCATGGGGAAACGATGGCCGACCAGGACCTGTCCGTGGCGCTGTTCGAGGGGCTGCGCGATCTCCCGGGCATGGCGGCGCCCGAGGGCGTGATCGACTATGCCTGGCGCCACCGCGTGGTGATCCAGCGCTTCGGCCGCTTCCCGCATCGCAACACAGCCCTGGGGCGGGAGAATACGGCGGTGGAGCAAGCCTGGCTCGCGGCGGGGGGTGGTTTCTGAAAATCTGTTTCGCTTGTCTCACCAATCGGCCATGTTGCGGCCGGTGAGCAGGCGGGGATGGCAATGACGCAAATTGGTCGGGTGACGCTGGTTGGGCTCGCGGCACTGGCCGTGCCGGGCATGGCCAGCGCGCAGCCACGGCCCGCCCTCGCCCAGACCCCGCCCGGCTTCTACGCCGCAGCCGGAATTGGCGTGAACCAACCCCAATCCGCCGATGTCGAGGCCAGCGGCGCCATGCGGGGCGCCCTGCCCGGCCGCGGCACCGTGCGGTTCGAGCCGATGGCGATGGGGGTCGTCGCGCTCGGCTACGGCTTCGGCAACGGCATCCGGGTGGAGCTGGAGGGCAGCCTGCGCGCCAATGGGGTGGACCGCGCCAGCGCCGGGCCAGGCATCGCCCCGGTCACCGGCAGCCAGGGGCAGCTCTGGAACTGGGGGGTGATGGCGAATGCGCTGGTCGATGTCGATCTCGGCGCCGAGTGGATCCAGCCCTATTTCGGCGTCGGCCTCGGTTATGTCTGGTCGGAGGTGAAGGATTTCCGGGTGGCCAGCGTCGGCCAGCGCCTGGCGGTGGATGGTACGGAGGGGAATTTGGCCTACCAGGCCATCGCCGGCGCCGCCTTCCCGATCAGCGCCGTGCCGGGCCTGGCGGCCACGGCGGAATACCGCTTCATGGGCACCATGGAGCAGGATTTCGCGGCCAATCTGTTCACCACCGGCCGCCGCCGCAGCGCGCCCACCGCCGGGCGCGTGGAGATCAGCCCCTATCACCACGCGGTGCTGTTCGGCCTGCGCTATTCGCTTGGCGGCGCCGCGGAGCCGCCGCCGGCCGCGCCGGTGGCATTCGCCCCGCCGCCCATCTTCGCGCCCCCGCCCATCGCCGCGGCGCCCGCGCCCGTCACCCGCAGCTTCATCGTCTATTTCGGCCTGAACAGCACTAGCCTGACCGCCCGCGCCCGGCAGATCGTGGCCGAGGCCGCCCAGGCGGCGCGAACCGGCAGCGCGGTGATCGAGGTGGGTGGCCATACGGATACGGTGGGCAGCACCGCCGCTAACCAGCGCCTGTCCCGCCGCCGGGCGGAGGCCGTGGCCAGCGAATTGCGGCGCCAGGGAATCGCCCGCGACAGCATCGCCATCACCGCCTATGGCCAAACCCAGCTTGCGGTCGCCACCCGCGACGGGGTGCGGGAGCCGCGCAACCGGCGGGTGGAGATCGTCGTCCGATAGGGCACGGAAATCAGCGCCCGGCAGGCGCTTGCGCCAAGGCCGCCGCCACGGTCGGCGCCAGCCCGGCGAACTCGGCAGCGCGCGGGCTGCGTGGCCGCCAGGCGAGCGCAAGCATCCGCCCCGGCGCCGCGGCGCCATCCAGCCGGCGCACCTCCACCGGGCTGTTGCCCAGCACGCCGCCATCGATGGCCAGTTGCGGCAGCAGCGTGACGCCGAGATTGCCGGCAACCATCTGCACCAGCGTGTGCAGGCTGGTGGCGGCGAAGCCCTCCTCGCCGGAACCGGCCAGCCCGCGCGGCAGCCCGCAGGCGGCCTCCGCATGGGCGCGCAGGCAATGGCCATCCTCCAGGAGCAGCAGGCGTTCGCCAGCCAGGGCGCCGATGGGCACCGAATCGCGCTCGGCCAGATGGTGGCCACGCGGCAGGGCGACCCGAAACGGGTCCTCCGCCAAGGGCAGCGTCTCCATCGTGCCGGCGGCCGGCAGGGCCAGCAGCAGCAGGTCGAGCCGCCCGGCCTCCAGCCCCGCCACCAGCCGGTCCGTCAGATCCTCCCGCAGCCACAGCCGCAGGCGGGGGTAGGCGGCGCGCAAGGCGGGCATCAGCCGCGGCAGCAGGAAGGGGCTGATGGTCGGGATCACGCCCAGCCGCAGCGGGCCGGAATGCGGGTCCCGCGCCATTGCCGCGGTCTCCGCCACCGCCTCCAGCGCCGCGAGCGCCGTGCGGGCGCGGGCCACCAGTTCCAGGCCGAGCGGCGTGAAGACCGGGCGTTTCACCGCCGTGCCACGCTCCAGCAGCCCCGCCGCCAATTGCCGCTCCAGCGCGATCAGCCCGGCCGAGAGGGTGGATTGCGTGACGGCGCAGGCCGCCGCCGCCCTGCCGAAATGGCCGTGGTCGGCCAGCGCGACCAGGTAGCGAAGCTGCTGCGGGCTTGGCAGGTGCGGACTGGGGGGAAGCATGATCGATAAAACCGATTGAAACCTGGAAAACTATTCATTGGCACGTTTTGCTGCACTGCGCCATAGAAGCGTCGTGGCGGCGCAAGTCGCGAAAATCCTCCCCAGGAGACCACCCCATGCTGACCGTTGGCGACAAGTTCCCGGCCTTCAAGCTCACCGCCGTCAAGGGCGGCAAGGAAGGCCTGCTCGGCCCGGGCAAGTCCTTCACCGAGATCACGGAGACGACGGATGCCGGCAAGTGGAAGGTCGTGTTCTTCTGGCCGAAGGACTTCACCTTCATCTGCCCGACCGAAATCGCCGCCTTCGGCAAGCTGAACGGTGAGTTCTCCGACCGTGACACCGTGCTGTACGGTGCCTCGACCGATAGCGAGTTCGTGCACCTGAACTGGCGCGTCTACAACGAGGACATCCGCAACCTCGAAATCCCGATGCTGGCCGACACCAAGCGCGAGCTGTCCGCCGCACTCGGCATCCTGGACAAGGCCGAGGGCGTGCCGCTGCGCGCGACCTTCATCGTCGATCCGGAGGGCACGATCCAGTGGGCCGCCGTGAACGGCCTGAATGTCGGCCGCAACCCGCAGGAAGTGCTGCGCGTGCTCGACGCGTTGCAGACGGATGAGCTGTGCCCCTGCAACTGGGAGAAGGGCAAGGACGTCCTGAAGCCGCAGGAGCTGTTCGAAAAGGCGGCCTGATTTCATCGTTCACGCAGCCAGCCGCGACACCAAACCTGGCTGCATGAACGAACGGGGGGCAATCAGCCCCCCAGGCCGCAGTAGCCCCTCCGATCTCCCGTGCCGGCGGCACGGGGGTGTTTGATGCGCCAGATGCAAGGCACCTCCCCCATGTCCCTCGAAGCCATCCGCGCCCGCCTGCCCGACTACGCCAAGGACCTGAAGCTGAATCTCGGATCGCTGGCCACCGAGCCCGTCCTGAACCAGCAGCAGCGCGCCGGCACTTTCGTCGCCTCCGCCATCGCCAGCCGCAATGCGGAGCTGACCGCCGCGCTGGTCGCCGAATTCGGCGCGCAGCTCTCGCCGGAGGCGCTGACCGCCGCCAAGGCCGCGGCCGCCATCATGGGCATGAACAACGTCTACTACCGCTTCACCCACCTGGTGGGCGGTGACTACGCCAACATGCCGGCCAAGCTGCGCATGAATGTCATGGCCAAGCCGGGTGTCGAGAAGGCGGATTTCGAGCTGTGGTCGCTCGCCGTCTCCGCCATCAATGGCTGCGGCATGTGCATGGAAAGCCATGAGAAGATCGTGCTGCATGGCGGCCTGAGCAAGGAACAGGTGCAGGCCGCGGTCCGCATCGCCGCCGTGGTGCACGCCACCGCTGCGACGCTGGATGCCGAGGATGCCGTGGCGAACGAGGTTCGCGCCGCCGCCTGAGACCAGAAGGCCGCGCCGCAGAGGCGGCGCGGCCTCCGCGCAAACGGTTTCGCAACACCCGCGCCGCTAGACTGCGGCGATGCCTCAGCCCCGCTCCTTCATCGACCGCGAGCGATTCGTCGCCTTCGCCTTTGCCGCAGCGGATCTGCTGGTTGAAGTCGGCGGCGATGGGCGGATCGGCTTCGCCGCCGGCGCGTTTCGCGCCCGCTTCGGACAAACCCCGGAAAGCCTCATCGGCAGCGACCCGGTTCGCCTCATCGCGCCCGAGGACCGCGCCGCCTTCGCCACCGCGCTGGCGCTGCTGCCCGGCCGCGGCCGCCTGGCGCCCACCGCCTTCCGCCTGGCGGATGCCGAGCGCACGCCCTTCGCCATCTCCGGCCTGCACATCATGTCCGCGGATACCCAGGCCCGGCTGTGCCTGTGCTTCTCCCCCCTGCCCGCACCGCCCGACCTGCGCCCCGCCGATGGTCCCGCCCTGCTGCGGGAGGCCGAGCAGCGCCAGCGCGCCGGCGAGGCGGACCGGCTGGCCCTGGTCGACCTCGGCACGGCCTGTTCCGCCGCCACCGAAACCCTCGAACGCGCCCTGCGCGAGGAGGCGGGGGCAGCGGTGCTGACCGCCGAACTCGCGCCCGGTCGCTACGGCCTGCTGCCGGGCGAGGGCCAGAAGCTGCCCGAGCTTGGCGCGCTCGCCCGGCGACTGGAGGAGCTTCTGGGCACGGAGGCCGGCAGCGTTGCCATCACCACCATCCCGCTGGCGGGTGACGGGCTGACACCGGCCCAGGCGGCCCGTGCCCTGCGCCACGGGCTGGCCACCTTCGTCCGCCTGGGCGCCAATGGAATCCGCAGCGCCGGCTTCGAGGATGGCCTGTCCGGCGTGGTGGCCAAGGTGACGGAAAGGGCTGGCGTGCTGCGGCGGATCATCGCCGGGCACAGATTCCGCCTGGACTACCAGCCCATCGTCCACCTCGCCACGCGCCGCCTGCATCACCACGAGGCATTGCTCCGGCTGGAGCCCGGGGTGCTGGCGCCCGGCGAAGGGCCGCAGGAATTCGTCTCCCTGGCCGAGACGATCGGGCTGACGGAGGATCTGGATCTTGCGGTGGCCGCCATGGCGATGGCGGCCGCGTCGGCGATCCCGGATGGGCGGCACATCGCCTTCAACATCTCGGGCCTTTCCGCCCAGTCCGCCAGCTTCCGCCACCGCCTGAATGTGCTGCTGAACCGCGACCCGCACGGCGCAAGGCGCGTGATGGTGGAACTGACCGAGAGTGTGGAGATCGAGGATGAAGCCGCCGCATCCGTCACGCTGCGCGGCCTGCGCGACCGGGGCGTGCCGATCTGCATCGATGATTTCGGCGCCGGCGCCGCGGCCTTCCGCTACCTAAAATCCTTCCCGGCGGATTTCGTGAAGGTCGATGGCAGCTATGTGCAGGCGGCGCTGACCAGCGAACGCGACCGCAGCTTCGTCGCCGCCATGGTGGACCTGTCGCTGGCCGTCGGCGCCCAGGTGGTGGCGGAGCGGATCGAGACGGAGGAAGCGGCCCGGGTGATGCAGGACCTCGGCGTGCATTTCGGCCAGGGCTGGCTGTTCGGCAAGCCCGGGCCATTGTAGCGCACGGCGCTGGTCACCTGATACCAAATCCCATTGAGCGGAACCTGCGGCCGGCGGCGCCGGCCGAGCGGCCGAATGGCCGCCGCCGCACATGCGGCGAGCCAAGCGAAGCGCTGGCGCCTGAAGGCAGATCGGTTACGATCTGCGGGATTTGGTATGATTCAGACTTTTCGGTGATTCCACCTCAAGTCATCACGCTCTACCCGCCGTAGCCCGCCACGCGCGGCAGCCACAACGCGATGTCCGGGAAGGCGATCAGCATGGCCGTGCCGAAGGCCAGCATCAGCATGTAGGGCAGGATGGAGCGGTTGATCTCGCCCAGCGGTGCGCCGGTGATGGCCTTGATGACCACCAGGTTCAGCGCCACAGGCGGCGTGATCAGCGCCATCTCCAGGCTCAGCGTCAGCAGGATACCGTACCAGACCTTGTCGATGTCCAGCACATCGAGCAGCGGCAGGATGGCCGGCATGGTCAGCAGGATGATGGAGAAGCTCTCCAGCACCAGGCCGAGTAGAAATAGCAGCAGCATCATCGCGATCAGGAACCCGATACGCGAAAGGCCGAAATCCGCGACCAGCTGGGTCAGCTCCTGCGGCACGCGCAGCTTGGTCAGCATGTAGCCATAGATGGCCGCGCCGGCGATGATCAGCAGCAGCATGGCGGAAGTCCGCGTCGCCTCCTGCACCCCATGCACCAGGTCGCGCCAGGTCAGCGTGCGGTAGATCAGGGCTGCGATCAGCAGGGCGTAGATGGTGCCGGTGCCGGCCGCCTCCGTCGCGGTGAAGACGCCGAGATAGATGCCACCCAGCACGAAGATCGGCAGCGACAGCGACCAGCCGGCGCGGGCGAGTGCCAGGTGCACCGCCTCCGGCGGCGGCTCATCCGCCGGCACGCGGGCCTTGCCTTCGGTGATGAAGCAGTAGGTGGCGAACATCAGCGCCATCAGCAGGCCGGGGATCAGCCCCGCCAGGAACAGCGCGGCGACGGAGGTCTCCGTCACATAGGCATACAGCACCATGGGGGCCGAGGGCGGGATCAGGATGCCCAGCGTGCCGCCGCCCGCCACCACGCCGAAGGCGCCGCGGCGGGACATGCCGTAGCGCAGCATCTGCGGGATCGCGATCTTACCGATGGTGAGCGCGGTGGCGACGGAGCTGCCGCTGATGGCGGCGAAGATGGTGCAGGCCGCGACCGTGGCGATGCCGACCCCGCCGCGCACCCGCCGCAGCAGGGCGAAGGCGGCGTTGTAGAGGTCGATCACGACCTTCCCGCGCACCATGATGTGCGCCATCAGCATGAACAGCGGAATGGCGACCAGCAGGTAGCCATCCAGCTTGCCGATCACCATCTCGCCGACCGCGGGTATCCCGCCCTCCACGGCATACAGCACCGCCAGCGGCAGCAGGAACAGCGCCGCGAACATCGGCATGCCGAGCCACAGCAGGGTGATCAGCGCGCCCAGCAGCAGGAAGAATGTCACGCCAGATCTACTCCGCCCGCGCCAGGGGGTCGCGCGGCATTTCGTTATCGTCCTGGGCCGGCAGGTGGGCCGGCTCCGCGCCCAGCAGAAGCAGCAGGGACTGGCAGGCGGCGACCAGCAGCAGCAGTGCAGCGCCGACTGGCATCAGCGCCTGGATCCACCAGACGGGCACGCCTTCAACCTCCGTCATGATGCCAACCATCCGGCTGAAGGATACCATCTCGATCCCCGCATCCAGCAGCAGCGCCGCGACCAGTGCGACGGAAAGCGTGCCGACCAGATGCACCACCCGCACCATGCGCGGGCCGAGCCGGTTGCGGGCGACATCGACGCCGATATGTTCGAAGCGTCGCTGCACCTCGGGTGCTGCGAGCATCACCACGCCCACCACCAGCCAGCCGGCCACCTTGTCCGTCCAGGGTTCCGGCTGGCCGAGCAGGTAGCGCATGCCGACGGCGTAGCCGACCAGCGCGACGCAGCACAGGGTCAGCACGCCACCCAACGCGCCGGCGGAGCGCGCCAGAAGGGCGACGGCGCGCTCCACCGCGCGCATCAAGCGGTCGGGATGTTGCGCAGAAGCTCGACCACGCGCGGGCCGCCTTCCGGTGCCAGGCGATTGAAGGCGGTGAGCACCGGCGGCTGCATCGCCGCCTGCCAGGTGGCGGCTTCCGCCGCGGTCTGCTCATGGATGGTCATGCCGCGTTCGCGCAGCGTGACCAGCGCGGCGGTCGCGGTATCCTCCGTGATCTGCATCTGGTCCTGCTCCGCCTTGCGGGCGGCGGCCTCGATCGCGGTGCGGTGCGCGGGCGCCAGGCCGTTGAACCAGCGCGGGTTCACATAGACATGGCTGATGACGGAAAAATACGGCGCGACGGTGCCGAACTTCTGGATTTCGTAGTAGCGGCGGGACACGGCGGCGGAGATGTCGGTCAGCCCCGCATCCAGCACACCCGATTGCAGCGCCTGGGACACTTCCGGCCCCGGCATGGCGGACGGCGCGGCGCCGACGGCGGACAGCGCGTGGTCGGTCAGCGCGTTCAGGCCGCGAATCTTCAGGCCCTGGAAATCGGCCAGGTTGATGATCGGCTTGCTGTTGGAGGTGAAGATGCTCTGCCGCGTGGTGTAGAGCCACATCAGGTTCACCACGGCGCGGCGGGCAAGCTGCGCTTCCAGGAACTTCGCGGCGTCACTGCCGGGGAAGCGGCGGATGCGGGCGAAATCGGTGAACAGGTAGGGGATGGTCGGCGCGTTCATCTCCGGGATGGTGGTGCCCCACTGGAAATTCACCGCCGCCGCCGCCTCGAAGGCGCCGCGGGCCACGCCGGGGAAGTTCTCGCCGGCCCGGGCAAGCTGCTGCGCCGGGAAGACCTGCACCGCCACTTCGCCATTGCTGCGCGCCTTCACATCCTCGGCGAAGGCCGCGATGACGGTGGCATTGTGGTGCGAGGGCGGGAACTGGTGCGACAGGCGCATCGTCACCGCGGCCTGCGCCGAGGCAAGGCGCGGCAGGGCCGGCGTGGCGAGAGCGGCGGCGAGCAGATGGCGGCGGCGCATGGCGAAGGATCCCCCAGGTGATTTGGCCGGATGGCAGAGCGGGGGCGGACCATGACCGCAGAGCGTTACGCCGGTCAACCATCTGGCGAACTAAAATAACGGCGCCGCAAGGCGGCCTGCCATGATCGGGCGCCGTCGAGCGTGCAATGGCCACACAGACAAAGGGAGACTGGATGGTGGGCGCGACAGGGATTGAACCTGTGACCCCCGCCGTGTCAAGGCGATGCTCTACCGCTGAGCTACGCGCCCATCCAGGGATCGGTGAGATAGCCAAGCGCGGTCCCGGACGCAACCCCGTCTTCCTCGCCGCGGTGCAGATGATGTGGGATGACAATGCGCCCCCCCCTGTGGCTTGATCGCGCCAACGATGGACCTGCCTCTTCCCGCCACCACCCTGATGCCGGAGCTGCCGCCTTTCGAGGTGGTGCGGCCGGAGCGGCAGACCGTGCCCCTGGTCTTCGCCTCCCCCCATAGTGGCGCGCATTACAGTGCGGCCTTCCTGGCGGAGGCACGGCTGGATGCCACCGCGCTGCGCCGCAGCGAGGACAGCTTCGTCGATGAGTTGTTCGCCGCCGCCCCCGCCCATGGCGCGCCGCTGCTGACGGCCACCTTCCCACGCGTGTTCTGCGACGCGAATCGGGAGCCGTGGGAGTTGGACCCCGGCATGTTCGACGGCCCCCTGCCCGCCTGGGTGAACAGCGCCAGCCCGCGCGTTGGCGCAGGCCTCGGCACCATCGCCCGCGTGGTGGCGAGCGGCGAGCCGGTGTATCGCCACAAGCTGGCCTTTGCCGAGGCGGAGGCGCGGGTGCGGCGCTACTGGCAGCCCTATCACGCGGCGCTGGCCGCGCTGATCGCGGAAACGCGCGCGACCTTCGGCTGCTGCCTGCTGATCGATTGCCATTCCATGCCGGCGCATCCGGCGCATGGCGCCAATCCGGCGGATTTCGTGCTGGGCGACGCGCATGGCACCGCCTGCGCCCCGCGCGCGACACGGCTGGTGGAGGAAACCTTGGGCGGCATGGGCTACAGCACCCGCCGCAACGACCCCTATGCCGGCGGCTACATCACCCGCCATTACGGCCGGCCGCGGGAGGGGGTGCACGCGCTGCAGATCGAGATCGCGCGCGGCCTGTACATGAACGAGGCGCGGGTGGAGCGGGCGCCGGGGATGCAGGCGCTGACACGCGATCTCAGCCGGCTGATCGGGGCGCTGGCCCGCGCCGACTGGAGCGCGCTGCGCTAGCCAGACCCTGATCCTTCCATCCCCGCCGCAGCCTGCGGACGAAAAAAAAGGCGGTCCCTTGCGGGACCGCCGAGTTTAGGGAGGAAACGTCCAAGAAAGACAGACAACCCGGCGACGCCGTGTTGCTGCGATGCACAATCTAGAGCGCCGCACCGAGCCCCACAAGGGGTTTTTTGCAGTGCAGCATGATCGGAATGTTGCATTGCACCCATGCTGGTTGCGCATGGTTTGGCATGCCAGACGCACGTCAACGGCAGGTCTCAGGCCGTACGCAGCACCAGGGAATTCCGTAGCGGCTTCAACAGGACCATCACCGGCCGCCCCTCCATCCGGGCCGCCTGCGGTGCGGGCGCTTCGGTCAGCGCGGCGCGAACCGCGTCATCGCCCGCCATGCGCCGGAATCCATCGGTCGCGCCCAGGGTGGCGATGGCACCCGGCCGCACCGCATGCACGGCGATGCCCAGGCCGGTGGCCTCGCGGATGCGGTTGAGCTGGGTGGCGTTGAATACCGTGGCGGCATTCAGGACGCCGACAACCTGCCCCGCCTGCATCACCGGCACGATGGCAGCCACGCCGGTGCCGGTCGCAAGCTGCTCGATACCGCCACCCTCCCGGTTGTCCTGCAGCGAGGCCATGATATCGCGGCGGCGGGCGGAGACGTCGTCGTTGAAGCTGGTGGGCGCATGGGCACGCGCCAGCGCAATGCCAGGCGGCACGATGACGGAGGTGTTGGTGACATCGCCGTTGCGGCGCAGCGCCTCGAAGGCGGGGGCGAAGGCGGCCAGCATCGCCGTGCGGTCCCGGGCGGCTGCTGCCGCCTGCACCTGGGGCAGCGCCGCCAGGGCGCGCGCCAGGATGAGCTGGCGCTGCTGTTCATCAGCCAGCGCCCGGTCCAGCGCCGCCTCGCCCGCCGCCAGCGCCAGCGTCACCGAGGCGGCTTGCCGGTCCCGCATGGTCCACCAGGACCAGCCGGACAATGTGAGGCAGGCCAGCAGCGCCGCCGCGGCGAAGGCGGCGCCAAGTTGCAGGCGAATGCTGGCGAGGCGTTGCATCGATCGGCTCTCCGGGAAGGTCGCCCGGAACATAACGGCCAATGACTGACTTCTCGTGAACGATGCCGCCGTCTCAGCCGGGCGTGAACTCCGCGCGAATCGCCGCGGAATGCGCGCCGAGCGCCGGCACCGGGCCGTATTGCCGCGGCGCCCCGGCCAGACGCGCCGCCGGCGCCGCCACCGGCACCGGGCCGCCCGGCGTTTCCACCACCAGGCGCCGCAAGGCCGGGTGGTTTGCCAGTTCCGCCACGCCATTGACGAAGCCATAGGCGATGCCCGCCGCGTTCAGCCGCGCCGCCGCCGCATCGCGTGGCAGCGTTGCGAAGGTCTTGCCGAGATGCGCATCGACCGCCGGGCGATTGGCCACGCGTTCATTGTTGCTGCGCCAGCCGGGCTCCGCGGGCAGGCCGGGCTGGGCCAGGAAGCCGCCGCAGAAGGCGGCCCATTCGCGTTCGTTCTGGATCGAGATCAGCACCAGCGCGCCGTCCGAGGTCTCGAAGGCGCCGTAGGGGCAGATGGAGGGATGCGCCAGGCCGACACGGGCGGGTGCCTTTCCGGTGCCCTCGAAGTACAGCAGCGGCACATTCATCCAGTCCGCCATGCCGTCGAACAGCGACACGGCGATGCCGGTGCCTTGGCCGGTGATGGACCGCGCGATCAGCGCCTCCAGCACCGCCGCATGGGCGTTCATGCCGCAGGCGATATCCACCACGGAAACGCCGACGCGCCCCGGCCCGGCCGGGTGCCCGGTGATGGAGGCCAGCCCCGATTCCGCCTGCACCAGAAGGTCGTAGGCCTTCATCGCGGCGTAGTCGCCCTCCTCGCCATAGCCGGAGATATCGACGGTGATCAGCCGCGGATGCTTTTGGCGAAGGTCCGCGCTGCCGAAGCCGGCACGCGCCATGGCGCCGGGGGCGAGGTTCTGGATGAAGACATCCGCCTTCGCCAGGATGCGGGCGAGCAGCGCCTTGTCATCCGGCTGCTTGATGTCCAGCACCAGGGATTCCTTGCCCCGGTTGAGCCAGACGAAATAGCTGGATTGCCCGGCCGCCGCGGTGTCGTAGCCGCGCGCGAAGTCGCCCTCCGCACGTTCGATCTTGATGACGCGGGCACCGGCATCGGCAAGCTTCACGGAGCAGGTCGGCGCCGCGACGGCCTGTTCCATGGAGACGACGAGAAGGCCTTCGAGCGGGCGCATCAGTAGCTCCGCGGCATGCCGAGCACGTGTTCGCCGATGTAGCTCAGGATCAGGTTCGTGCTGATCGGCGCCACCTGATACAGCCGCGTCTCGCGGAATTTTCGCTCGATGTCGTATTCCTCGGCGAAGCCGAAGCCGCCATGGGTATTCACGCAGGCCTCGCCGGCGGCCCAGCTCGCCTCGGCGGCGAGCATCTTGCCCATATTCGCTTCTTCGCCGCAGTTCTCGCCGCGCTCGAACTTCGCCAGGCCCTTCTGCACGATGGCCTCAGCGGCGCGCATCTGGGCGTAGGCCTTGGCGATGGGAAATTGCACGCCCTGGTTCTGGCCGATCGGGCGGCCGAACAGCACGCGTTCCTTGGCATAGGCGGCCGACCGCGCGGTGAACCACTTGGCGTCGCCGATGCACTCCGCGGCGATCAGCAGGCGTTCGGCGTTCATGCCGTCCAGGATGTAGCGGAAGCCCTTGCCCTCAGTGCCGAGCAGGTTTTCCGCCGGCACTTCCATATTGTCGAAGAACACCTCGCAGGAATTGTGGTTCATCATGGTGCGGATCGGGCGGATGGTGAGGCCTTTCGCGGTCCGCATGTCCACGATGAAGGTGGACAGCCCCTCGGTCTTCTTCGCCACCTGGTCGCGCGGCGTGGTGCGGGCCAGCAGCAGCATCAGGTCGGAATGCTCGGCGCGGCTGGTCCAGATCTTCTGGCCGTTGATGATGTATTTGTCGCCCTCGCGTCGGGCGGTGGTGCGCAGCGCGGTGGTGTCCGTGCCGCTGGTGGGTTCCGTGACGCCGAAGGCCTGCAGGCGCAGCTTGCCCTCCGCAATGGCGGGCAGGTACTGCGCCTTCTGGGCCTGGCTGCCATGCCGCAGGATGGTGCCCATGATGTACATCTGGGCGTGGCAGGCGGCGCCGTTGCAGCCGCTCGCCTGGATCTCCTCCAGGATCGCCGCGGCGCCCGAAAGGGGCAGGCCGGCGCCGCCGAACTCCTCGGGGATCAGCGCGGCCAGATAGCCGCTTTCGGTCAGCGCATTGACGAATTCGGTGGGGTAACCGCGCCGGCTGTCCAGCTCCCGCCAGTATTCGCCGGGAAAGCGCGCGCAGAGCTTCCGGACTTCCTCCCGGATCTCGGCATGCGGATCGGTGGCGGACTGGTGCATGTCCATTCGCTGGTTCTCCCGGTGCTGCCGCCGGAATTAGGGCGTGAAGGCCGCCCCGTCTACCGGAGCATGGGAACCAGGCTCGCCACCAGCAGCACCGCCATGGTGACGTTGAAGGCGCGCAGCCGGCCCGGGCTGCGCAGCAGGCGGCCTGCCGAGACGCCGATGCCGGCCCAGACCAGCAGGCACGGCATGGTGATGGCCAGGAAGACCAGGGAGATCGCCAGAACCTGCGGCAGCATCGGCTCCCCGGGCCGGGTGAAGGCCGGCACCACGGCGGCGGCGATCATCCAGGCCTTCGGGTTCACCCATTGGAACAGCGCACCGCCGACGAAGCCCAAAGGCGGCCGGGCCGGGCCGGCTTCGGGTGGCGGCGCGCTGGCGATCTTCCACGCCAGCCACAGCAGCCAGGCCGCGCCGGCCCAGCGCAGCACCTCATGCAGCGTGCGGCTGGCCAGCAGCGGCCCGGCGAGGCCCAGGCCGACCAGCAGGATCATGCCGCCGAAGCCCACGGTGATGCCCAGCATATGCGGCAGCACTCGCCGCAGCCCGTGGCCGGCGGCGGCGGCGACCATCAGCACATTCGGCCCCGGCGTGACCGAGGAGGCGATGGCAAAACCAAGGAGCGGCAACCAATCCATGTCCGGATCGTGACAGCATGGCTGACCCGATGAAAGCTCAGTTGGCGGAAAGCGCCATGCGGATGGCGATGGCCTGCACCACCAGCCCGTCATGCCGCAAATCGGCGGTCGCGGTCAGCACCTGGTCATCGCTGCGGCGGGCGCGGAAGCGGCAGGATTCGGCCACCGAGTCCTGCCGCACCGCCTCGCATTGGAAGCCGTATTGCCGCAACTGTTCCGCCAGCGGCCCCAGATTGCTGCCGGGCGGGTGGGCCGCCTGCAGGTCCCGCTCCAGCCGCTCCGCGCCGGTCCGCGGGCCGGCCTTCACATAGGGCTCCATCCCCGGACGGGCGGTGAAACCACCGCTAAACATCTGCGCGCCGAGCGCCAGCGCGCCCAGCATCAGCGCCGCCACGATCAGCGCATTGCGCGCCGTGCGCGGCCGCGGTCCAGGCATGGCCGGAGGCGGCGCCGCCGCAACAATCGCCGGCGCCGGCTGGTACCAGGTGCGCGGCCGCGGCGTGGCCGGGTCAGGCGCGATGGCGCGTCACCAGCCGGCCCGGCTTTTCGCCGGTGGCCCCGCCCTGGTTGCCGAACCCGGCGCGGAAGGTGGGCACACCATTGGCCCAGACTTCCTCAATGCCGATGGAGGGCAGGGTCGGCGTATCGAAGGTTGCGGCGTCGATCACCGTGGCGGGGTCGAACAGCACGAGATCGGCATAGGCGCCTTCCGCCAGCACGCCGCGATCGACGATGCCATAGGCCTCCGCGCAGCGGCCAGTCATCTTGTGGACGGCCGTCTCCAGCGAGAACAGGCCGACATCGCGCACGTAATGTCCCAGCACGCGCGGGAAGGTGCCCCACAGGCGGGGATGCGGGTGGGCATCGTGCGGGATGCCATCAGAGCCGATCATGGACAGCGGATGCGCCATGATCCGCCGCACATCCTCCTCATCCATCTGGAAGCTGATCTGGCCCGCAGGGGTCAGGCGCTCGGCGGCGGCCCTGATGTCGCTGTTCCAGCCGCGGGCAATGTCGTGCAGATACTTGCCGGCCATCTCCGGGTGCGGCACGGACCAGGTGATCATCACCTTCACATCGTCACGCAGCCGGTCCGGCATCAGCACGGTGGAGCCGGCCGGATAGGGATAGACGTCGTAGGCCACTTCCTGCGTCCGGGCGTATTCGGCGATCAGCGGCAGGGTCTGGGTGGAGCGGCCGAAATTCTCCGGCAGCGAGCATTTGTGGTGGCTGATCTGCACGCCGACGCCGGCCCGCTTGCCGATCTTCATCGTCTCCTCGATCGAGGCCAGGACCTTGTCCGCCTCGTCGCGCATGTGGGTGGAATACAGGCCGCCGGTGGTGCGCAGCGCCTCCGCCACCGCAATCACCTCTTCCGTCGTCGCATGCTTGTTCGGGTCGTAGTAGAGGCCGGTGGAGAAGCCGGAGGCACCCTCGGCCAGCGCCTGCTTCAGGCGCTGGTGCATGTGGTGGATTTCGCGATCATTGGCCGGGCGGGCGACGTCGCCATCCATGGCCTCCACCCGCATGGTCTGGTGGCCGACCAGGGCGTAGGTGTTGACCTCGCTGCCCTGCTTGCGGAGCGCCTCGGCATAGTCGCCGAAATCGCCGAAGCGCCACCAGCCTTCCGCGCCGATCAGATCCAGCGGCGGCGGCGGCATGCGCTTGAAACGGGCCGGCGAGAGCGAAACGCCGCAGCAGCCGACCACCACGGTGGTGACGCCCTGGCTGGTCTTGCAGGTGGTGCATTGCGGGCCGCAGAGCACGGCGCGATCGTCATGGGTGT
This sequence comes from Falsiroseomonas sp. E2-1-a4, assembly GCF_051433165.1. NCBI lineage: Bacteria > Pseudomonadati > Pseudomonadota > Alphaproteobacteria > Acetobacterales > Roseomonadaceae > Falsiroseomonas > Falsiroseomonas sp. E2-1-a4. The sequence continues at coordinate 123,276 of NZ_JBHMFS010000008.1, forward strand.
GGGCGTCGATGAATCCGGGTGCGACGGCACGGCCACTGGCCCTGACTTCACGATCCGCCGTGGCGCCGCCGAGGTCGCCGATGCCGGCGATGCGGTCGCCCTTCACGCCGATATCCCCGGTGCGGCGCGGGCCGCCGGTGCCGTCGATGAGCGTGGCGTCGCGGATGATCAGGTCGCAGCGGAGCGCCATGCGTCGGGTTCCTTCGGTTGGGCCTGGCCGATCATGCCAAGCCGCGGGACTTCGCGAAAGGGAGCCAGGCCCCGCGCCGCGCGTTCAGGCTGCATGACCCAGGACAAACCGAAGCTTCCCACCGGCGCCGCCGAGCGCATGAACAGCGCCGACCCCGCCAGCAAGGACACCGCCGCCAAGGTCCAGCAGGGCGGAACGACGCAGAACCCGGACGCGAAGGTGCCGTCCGACCTGTATCCGAACCCGCCAGGGGTGACGGACCAGACGAAGGGTGCGCCGGATGATTAAGCGCCCTCGGTAAACGCCGGCAGGATGCCCTCTACCAGCAAGGCGTGTCGGGTCTGCACCTGGCCGCGCACCCTGGGCACATCGGCGTCCGAGGTCATCACCACCGTCAGCCCCAGCGCCGGCAGCAGGTACAGCATCTGCCCGCCATAGCCCCAGGCGAACAGCACACGCTGGCCGCGCGCCTCCGCGATCCACCAGCCGAGGCCATACATCTGGCCGGACCAGGCGGAACGCGCCCGCGACACCCAGGCCTGGCGCAGGAAGGCCTCCGGGATCACCTGCCGGCCCTCATGCCGCCCGCCATTGCGGCAGCACTCGCCGAAATCGAGCAGCGCCTGGGGCGAGAGCGCCATCTCATTGCCGCCGAAATGCAGGCCCTGCGGGTCCCGTGTCCAATCCGGCACGCCGTGGCCGAGCGGGCGGAACAGCCAGTCCTGCGCCAGGTCGCGCACGCTGTGGCGGCTGGCGCGGGCCAGCACGGCGGCCAGGATGTGGGATGTGCCGGTGGAATAGAGCATCCGCCCGTCCGGCTCATCCACCATCGGCCGGCCCAGCGCGAAGGCCACCCAGTCCCGGCTGCTGACCCAGCGGCCGTAATTCGCGCCCGAAGTCGGCTCCAGCCCCGCCTGCATCGACAGGAGATTCCCCAGCGTGATGCGGCGCACCGCGGGGTCCGCATCGCGCGGGATGCGGTTGCCGAGGATCGGCGCCACCGGCTGGTTCAGCCCCTCCAGCACCCCACGCTCGATGGCGATGCCGGCGAGCATGGCGAGAATGGTCTTGGAGGCGGATTTGATGTTCGTCGGCCGGTCCAGCGCAGCGCCGCGGAACACCCGCTCCAGCACCGGCATGCCGTGCTGGGCGATGATCAGGCTGCGAAGGCCGGGCGTTTCGGCAGCCAGGCCGAGGGCGGGTGCGAGGCGGCCGGCTACGGGGCCAGGCTGCGCCCGCGGCGCCGGGGTAGCGAGCAGGAGCAGGCCGCCCGCGAGCGCGGCGCGTCGGGTCGTCTGGGTCATGGTTCAGGAAGTGGGGGCGGCCTCCGCCGGACCAAGGGCGGCGGAGGCTGCGGTTACACGCTGAAAAAACGACGAGCGCGCAACGGCTTCAGGCGCCGTAGAGCGCCTTCGCCTGATCCACGCTGATCAGCCCATCCGCCACGTCGCGTTCGACCAGGGCGCGGTCGCGCTGCGTCGGGTCTCCCATGCCGCCGCCGCCCGGCAGCTTCAGCAGCAGGCGCTTGCCCTTCGGGACGATCTGGAAGCCCTTGGTGCGTATGGTGGTGCCATCCGTATGGCCGACCCAGCCGGCCTCGCCGTCGCCGCCGCCATCGCGACCCTTCGGCGCATTCGCCACGCGATCGAAAATGGCGTTCACGGCGAATTCGGCCTCGCCCTTGGTGCCGATTTCCATGACCTTGCCGAAGCCACCACGGGTTCGGCCGGCGCCGGCGGAGCCCTCGCGAATCTGGTTCTGCCAGAAGATCACCGGCGCGACATTCTCCGTCGCCTCCACCGGCATGGTCCGCACGCCGGAGGGGAAGGCGGTGCCGTCCATGCCATCCTTGGTGCGGCGCGCGCCGGTGCCGCCGGAATTGAAGGTGATGATCTCGAAATCCGGCAGTTCCGCCGCCGCGCCCGAAACCTGCGCGCCGCCACGCAGTGGCGGGTTCCAGAGCGCGGAGGAGCCCTCCGCCGTGACGCGATCCGGCACCGCCTGGTGCAGGCAGCCCATCATGAGGTCCGGCAGCAACTGGCCGACCACATGGCGGACGGAGACGGGGTAGGGCCGCGGCGCATTCAGGATGCAGCCTTCCGGAATCTCCATGCGGAAGGGTGCAAGGGACGCCCAGTTGTTGGGGATCTCCGGTGCGACCACGACCTTGATGCCGAAGCAGGAATAGGCGCGGCAATAGGAGGCCGGCACGTTGATGCCGCGGCCCGAAAGGCCGGATGTGCCGGCGTAGTCCACCACGATCTCATCCGCCTTGACCGTCATCGCCGCCTTCAGCGTGACGGGCGCCTCGTAGCCATCGGAGGTGATCTGGCCGCTGTAGGTGCCCTGCGGCAGCTTGGCGATTTCCTCCAGCGTCGCCTTGAGCGAACTGTCGAAGATGTAGGCGGCCAGCGGGTCCAGGCTGTCCATGCCGAATTCGTCCAGCATCTCGACCAGCCGCTTGGCGCCGGCATCGTTGCAGGCGCAGAGGGAATAGATATCGCCCTCCAGCTCCACCGGGGTGCGGGTGCCGACGCGGACGAAGTCGAACAGCGTCTCGTTCGGCTTTCCCTGGTCGAAGCATTTGACGATGGGGATATACAGCCCCTCCTCGAACACGCTGCGCCCTTCCGGGCCCATGCCGAGGCCGCCGACATCGATGACATGCGCGGTGTTGGCGAACAGGCCAACGATCCTGCCGCGCTGGAAGGCGGGCGTGACCACCGTGAGGTCGTGCAGATGGCCGGTGCCGAGCCAGGGGTCGTTGGTAATGTAGTGATCGCCGGGCTTCATCGTCTCGGCGGGGAATTTCGCCAGGAAGTGGCCGACCGATTCCATCATGGAATTCACATGGCCGGGCGTGCCGGTGACGGCCTGCGCCAGCATGCGGCCCTGCAGATCGAACACGCCGGCCGAAAGGTCACCGGCTTCCCGCACCGTGGTGGAAAAGGCGGTGCGGATCATGATCTGCGCCTGCTCCTCCACCACCGCGATCAGGCGGTTCCACTGGATCTGCTGCTGGATCTTTGTGAGTGCGTCCGACATCACGCAGCCTCCCCGCGGGTGAGTTCGAGATAGCCGAGCCCATCGACGCGGCAGCGCCAGCCTGGCCCGACCAGCGTGCTGGTCTCGTCCTCCGAGACGATGCACGGCCCCGGCACGGTGGCGCCCACCGGCATCTCGGCGCGGTCATAGACCTTCCACGCGGCCACCTTGCCCGTGGCGGTGTCGCGCACCTGCTGTACGCGGATGGGCGCGGGGGCCGGCGCGTCGGTGACGGGCGCCACCGGTTCCACCGCATCCGCCACCGTCGCGACGGTCACGGCGAAGGACAGGATTTCGACATCGCTGCCCGGTACCGGCCGGTCGTAGAAGCGCGTGTACTCGGCATCATAGGCGGCGCGAATTTCGGCCACGTCCTGCACCGTCAGCGGGCGCGAGGGCAGCGCCACGTTGATCTCATGGCCCTGGCCGACATAGCGCATGAAGGCGATGCGGTGTTCCTCGGTCGGCGCGCCGAAGGACCCCTCCGCCACGACCCGGGACGCCTCGGCCGACATTTCGGCGAGCAGCGCATTCACCGCGTTCACGTCAAAGGTGCGGAAGCGCTGATACAGCGACTTCACAACCTCATACCCCACCGGCGCGCGTAGGAAGCCGATGGCGGAGCCGACGCCGGCGCCGCTGGGCACCAGCACGCGATCCACGCCGATCTTCTCCGCCACGCGGTAGCCATGCACCGGCCCGCCGCCGCCAAAGGCGATGATGCCGCGGCCGTCATAGCCCTTGCCGCTTTCGATGGCGTGGACACGCGCCGCATTGGCCATGTTCTCATCCACCATCTCGACCACGCCGAGCCCCGCCATTTCCGGCGCCAGTCCCAGCTTCGCGCCCACATGCGCATCCAGCGCATCCAGCGCCGGCTGCACGTGCAGCTTCAGCGCGCCGCCCGCGAACAGGTCCGGCTCATACCGGCCAAGGGCGAGGTTGGCATCCGTCACCGCCGGCTTGTCGCCACCGCGGCCATAGCAGGCCGGCCCCGGATCGGCGCCCGCGCTTTCCGGCCCCACCTGAATGCGGCCCAGCGCATCCAGATGCGCGATGGAGCCGCCGCCGGCGCCGATCTCCACCATCTCGATCACCGGAATCCGCAGCGGCAGGCCGGAGCCCTTCTTGAAGCGCCCGACGCGCGCCACTTCGAAAGTGCGCGACGCCTGCGGCGCGAAATTGTCGATCAGGCACACCTTGGCGGTGGTGCCGCCCATGTCGAAGGACAGCACCTTCGGCCAGCCGCGCTGCTTCGCCACATGGGCGGAGAAGATCGCGCCACCCGCCGGCCCGGACTCCACCAGGCGGATGGGGAAGCGCGCGGCGGTCTCCAGCGTGGTGAGCCCGCCGCCCGACAGCATCATGAACAACGGGCAGGTGAAGCCGCCCTGCTTCAGCCCGGTCTCCAGCCGCCGCAGGTAGCTCGCCATCAGTGGCTGCACATAGGCATTGGCGGCGGTGGTGGAAAAACGCTCCCACTCCCGCATCTCCGGCGACACTTCGGAGGAGAGCGAGACGGGCAGTTCCGGCCACATATCATGCACGATGGCGGCGGCGCGCTTTTCATGCGCCGGGTTCACGAAGGCATGCAGGAAGCCGATGGCCAGGCTCTCGATGCCCTCGGCGCGCATCACTTCGACCTGCGCGCGCACTGCGGCCTCATCCAGCGCCAGCAGGATGTGGCCCTCATTGTCCAGCCGCTCCGGCACCGTCAGGCGCCAGCGGCGCGGGATCAGTGGCTGCGGCAGGTCGATGTTGAGGTCGTACTGGTCGTAACGGGACTCGTTGCCCAGCGCGAGCACGTCACGAAAGCCGTCCGTGGTCAGCAGCGCGGTCCTGGCACCCTTGCGCTCGATGATCGCATTGGTGGCGAGCGTGGTGCCGTGGATGACCAGCGCGATATCGGCAGGCATCAGGCCAGCGCGCTCCATCACCACGCGCACGCCTTCCAGCACGCCGAGTTCCGGGGCATGCGGCGTGGTCAGGACCTTGCCGGTCCAGCGTTCGCCGTCACGCTCGACCGCCACATCGGTGAAGGTGCCGCCGATATCCACCGCAAGGCGCGCCTGCGGCGCGACGGCGAGGCCAGCCGCAACGCTCACTGCGCGGCCTCGCTCGCCCAACGCGTCACGACGGCGCACGCATCCGCAAAATCTTCCATCCGCATCGCTTCCTTCGGATTGTGGCTGCCATTCTGGTTGCGGACAAAGACCATCCCGCTCGGGATGCCGGCCATGGCAAACGCCGCCGCATCATGGCCGGCGCCGCTCGCCATGGACAGATGCCGGATGCCGAGCGCATCGGCCGCGCGCGCCAAGCCGGACTGGATTTCCGCATCCATCGGCGCGGCGCGGCTGGTGGTCTCCGCGCCCAGTTCAAAGCGCACGCCACGCCGCGCCTCGATCTCCGGCACCGCCTCGTACAGTGTTTCCATCAGCAGGTCGCAGCTGCGCGGATTCACACTGCGGACATCGAGCTGGAAGCGCGCCTCGCCGGCGATCTTGGTGAAGCCGGCGTCCTCGGTCGTGCCCATGACGCAGAAGGTGACGACCATCGCATGGCCGCGCGCCTCCAGCTCCACCCAGCGGTCATCGACGCGATGCGCGAGTTCGGCCAGCGCGATTGCCGCATCACGGCGGTAGCGGCGCGGCGTCGCGCCGGAATGGTTGTACTCGCCCAACACGCGGGAGGCGCGCAGCCGGCGCGTGCCCGGGATGCCGGTGACGATGCCGACCGGCACCCCCTGCCCCTCCAGCACCGGCCCCTGCTCGATGTGCAATTCGAGGAACGCCGCCGTGTCGTCACTCGAAAAAGTCTTGCCGCCAGCCTCGACGAAGCCCGGATCGAAGCCTTCCTCGCGCATGTGGTCCGCGAGGCTGCGGCCGGTATCCTGCCGCTTCACCTGCAATTCTTCCGGCTTCAGCAGGCCGAGCGCGCCGCGCGAGCCGGGGTAGGAAATCGGGAACCAGCTTCCCGCCTCCTCCGCCCGCACCGCCACCACGGTCACGTCGCGCCCCGGCACGAAGCCGGCGCGCTTCATGCCGGATACCGCTGCCAGCCCGACCAGCACGCCGGCGGCGCCATCGAAATTGCCGCCCTCCGCCACGCTGTCCAGATGGCTGCCGATCACCACGCGCTTGGCCTTGCGGTCGCTGCCCGGCAGGGTCATCAGCAGGTTCCCCACCGGGTCCGCGTGGCATTCCAGCCCGATCCCCTCCGCCGCCGCGCGCACCTGTTCATGCGCGCGCCGTTCGCCGGCGCCATAGGCATCGCGCGTGATGCCGACGCCATCGAAGCTGGCTTCGCGCAATTCATCGAACAGCCGCGTGGCAAGTTCAACATCGGGGGAAAGGTTCGGGATCACGGCTTGCAGTCCTTACAGCGTGCTGCGGAGTTGGATCACAGCATGCTGCGGACGCGGCCGCCATCGATGCGGATCATGCTGCCGGTGATGTAGGCGCCCTGCTCGCTGGCCAGGAAAGCCCCCATCGGGCCGAATTCGCTCGGCATACCGATGCGCCGCGCGGGAATCTCGGCCGCCATCTGCGCCAGCTCCGCCTCCACCGTCGTGCCGCCCTTGCTGGCGCGGGAGGAGGCGTTCTGCGTGATGCGGTCCGTCATGATGCTGCCCGGCGCGATGACGTTCATCGTCACGCCATCCTTGGCCACCTCGCCGGAGTAGGTCTTCAGCCAGCCCCAGATTGCCGCGCGCAACACGTTGGACAGCGCCAGGTTTGGAATCGGGTGCTGCATGCCGGTGCTGCCCACCACCAGGACGCGGCCCCAGCCGCGCTCCCGCATCGCCGGCATCAGCCGGTTCGCGATGCGGATGGGGGAGGCCACGATCTGCTCGAACCAGGTGTGCAGCGAGGCATCCGTGATCTCGGATGCGATGCAGGGCGGCGGGCCGCCATGGTTCAGCACCAGGATATCCACGCCACCCATCAGGCGCACCGCCTCATCGGCCAGCTTGTCCATGTCGGCGCCATGGGCGACATCGGCCGGCACGCCGAAGGCGTCCGCCGCGCCGGCGGCCTTCAGCTCGCCCGCCACCACATCCAGCTTCGCCTGGTCGCGGCCGCTGACCACCACGGCCGCACCCTCGGCGGCCAGGCTGTCCGCGATCGCGCGGCCGAGGCCCTTGGAGGCACCCATCACCAGGGCGCGCTTGCCCTTCAATCCGAGATCCATGGTCGATGTTCCTTATCCGTCCGTTGGCCGGGAAACTGCTACCTGCCGCCCCCGCTGGCAAGCCGGGCCACCTCTGCTACCAAGGTGGGTAACCTGTCCGGGAGACGTTCCAACATGCCAAAACCCATCCTGCTGCTCACCCGCCGCCTGCCCGACGCCATCGAGGCCCGTGCCGCGCGGGACTACGATGCCCGCCTGAACAGCGCCGATGAGACCTGGTACCGCGACGGCGCCGAGATCGCCCGCCGCGCGGCGGAGGTTGGGGCCGCCGGCATCCTGTGTGCGGCCGGGGACCCGATGGGGCCTGCCACCATCAAGGCGCTGCCGGACAGCGTGAAGATCATCGCCACCTTCTCCGTCGGCACCGACCATATCGACATCGCCGGCGCCAAAGCCCGTGGCATCACCGTGGCGAATACGCCGGAGGTGCTGTCCTTCGCCACCGCCGAATGTGCGTTCACCCTGATGCTGATGGCCGCCCGCCGTGCCGGCGAAGGGGAACGCATGGTCCGCGCCGGCAAGTGGGATGGCTGGGCGCCGACGCAGCTGATGGGCGTGACGCTGGAGGGCAAGCGCCTCGGCATTGCGGGCTTCGGCCGCATCGGACGGGAGCTTGCCGCCATGGCGCGCGGCTTCAAGATGGAGATCTACTACCGCGACCTGCGCCGCGTGCCCCCCGAACTGGAGCAGGGTGCGACCTTCCACGACGACGATCGCGGCTTCCTCTCCGCCATCGATATCCTGTCCATGCACATGCCGGGCGGCGAGGCCACGCGGAAATGGCTGAATGCGGAGCGCCTGTCCTGGATGCGCAAGGGCGCCGTGGTGATCAACACGGGTCGCGGCGGATCGGTGGATGATGCGGCGCTGGTGGAGGCGCTGAGCACTGGCCACATCCGTGCGGCGGGGCTTGACGTCTATGATGGCGAACCAAAGATCTTCCCGGGCTACCTCGGCCTGGAAAACGTCGCGCTGCTGCCGCATCTCGGCAGCGCCACAATCGAGACGCGAGACGCCATGGGCGAACGCGCGCTCGGCAACGTGGACGCGGTGCTTTTGCACGGTAAGGCAGCACCGGACGGCGCACAGTAGACGAAATTACAGCAAATCCACCTTGACTTTCAACCGGAAGTGGTTTCGTTAGGAGAAAGTTGCAACGGGCGGCAATTCACGGCACGCCGCCCGTGTCCGAGAGGAACGATCGCGGAGAACCATGAGCCAGGTCGCCCGGATCACCCTGTTCGTCCATGACCGCGCAGGTCATCTCGAAACCCTGCCCGACCATGATCTTCTGCACGCGCTGTTGCAGGAAACACCACTCGTCACACGCCATGAGGATGGCAGCCGGACCTTTGTCTTCGACATGGTGGAACCCGAGCATCGGCTCGCCGGATCGAAGCCGAGCGCCCGCGTCAGAACGCTGGAGAGCCTTCGGCTGTGCGGCGCCGCCCTGGCCCGCACGGCCCGCGCCCTCGGCCTGCCGCTGACCGCGGCGCTGGCCGAATCGGCGGAGGCGGTGGCGCAGGAGGAGATGCGTGCGATGCAGGCGCCAAAACACCGGCAATGCTGAGCAGCTGAGGACGCGGCCACTCGACAGCGGCAGCGGCGGGCGGCACTAGACGGGGCACAACGTCGGAGCCTCGTTGATGCTGTTTGATCTCGATGCGCTGCCGGCGGCCAGTCGCTACAAGCTGCTTACCTCCACCGTGGTCCCGCGGCCGATCGCCTGGGTGGTGACGCAGGACGCGGAAGGCCGGCTGAACGCGGCGCCCTATTCCTTCTTCAACGTCTTCGGCTCCGACCCGCCCATCATCGCACTCGGCGTCGGCAACCGCCCGAGTGGTGCCGTGAAGGACACCATGGCGAACATCGCCGCGACCGGCGAATTCACCATCTGCCTCGTCACCGAAGCCACGCTCGCCGCCATGAACATCACCGCGGCGGATTTCGAAGCCGGGGTGGATGAGGTGGCGCAGGCGGGCCTGGCCACCTTGCCCTCCACCAAGGTCAAGCCCCCGCGGCTGGCGGACAGCCCGGTGGCGCTGGAATGCACGCTGTTTCAGACCATCCCGATCGGCGCGCACAGCCTGGTGCTCGGCCAGGTGCGGGCCATGCATATCCGCGACGCCGCGGTGATGGACCCGGCGAAATGCTACATCGACAGCCCCGCACTTGGCCTGGTGGGCCGCATGCATGGCGCCGGCTGGTACACGCGTCGCGATGACCGGCTGGAGGTGAAGCGCGTCACCGCCGCCCAGTTGGCGGAGCCGAAGGGCTGAGCGAGAAGCTTTCCTTCGGCGGCTTCCCGGCAGAGCGCCAGCGCCCCGGTCCGCCACGCAGCCGCCGCCTTGCGCCCGCCTGGGCCTGGGCGTCGCTGCTGGCCGCCGGGCTGATCGCGGCGCCGCTGGGCTCCGTGCTGGTCACCGCGATCGCGCCGCTCGGTGACGATCAGACGCATATCGTGCAGACGCTGCTGCCGGATCTGCTGGTCAATTCCGTGGTGCTGGCGGCGCTGGTCGGCGCCCTGGCCGCGAGCATGGGCGCGGTGACCGCCTGGCTGGTGGCAAGCTGCGCCTTTCGCGGCCGGGGCGTGATCGAGATCGCCCTGCTGCTGCCGCTGGCGATGCCCGCCTATGTCTGCGGCTATGCCTATGTCTGGCTGCTGGATGTGGCCGGCCCCGTGCAGACCACGTTGCGGGAGGTGACCGGGCTGCGCTGGGGCGAATACTGGTTTCCCGAGATCCGCAGCCTGCCCGGCGCCGCGCTGATGCTTGCCGCGGTGCTCTACCCTTACGTGTATCTGCTGTGCCGCAACGCCTTCCTGCAGCAGAGCGTCTGCCTGCTGGAGGCCAGCCGCACGCTCGGCCACGGCCTGCCGCGCACCTTCCTGCACGTGGCGCTGCCCATGGCACGCCCGGCGCTGGCGGGTGGCGTCGCGCTGGTGCTGATGGAGACGCTGGCGGATTTCGGCACGGTGCAGCATTTCGCCGTCCGCACCTTCACCACCGGCATCTACGACACCTGGTTCGGCCTGGGCGACAGGCCGGCCGCGGCGCAGCTGGCCGCCGCGCTGATGGGGCTGGTCGCCATGCTGCTGCTACTGGAACGCGCCTCCCGCGGCGGCCGGCGCTTCCACCCGACAACCACGCGCAGCCCGCCGCTGCGGCCGGTGGTGCTGCGCGGCTGGAAGGAATTGGCGGCGATCCTGGCCTGCGCACTACCCGTCTGCCTTGGCTTCCTGATTCCTGGCGCGGTGCTGTTCAGCCTGATGCTGGAGGCCGGGGACCCGCTGGACCCGCGCCGCACCGTGCCCTACGCGCTGAACAGCGTGACGCTGGCCGGCATCACCGCGGTGCTGGCGGTGGCGTTGGCCGCGCTGCTGGCCTGGGGGCAGCGGCTGCATCCCTCCCGCCTGCGGGCATCCGCCAACCGTGTGGCGGCGCTGGGCTACGCGCTGCCGGGGTCCGTGATCGCGGTCGGCGCGCTGGTGCCGTTCGCGATCTTCGACAATGCGTTGGATGCCTGGATGCGGGCGCGCTTCGGAATTTCCACCGGGCTGCTGCTGTCGGGCAGCATCGCCGCGCTGGTTTTTGCGTACCTCGTGCGGTTCCTGGGCGTGGCGCTGTCCGCGGTGGAGTCGGGGCTGGCGCGGATTCGGCCGAGCCTGTTCGGCGCCGCGCGCGTGCTCGGCCGCACGCCGGGCCAAGCGGTGCGGGCGGTGGAATTGCCGCTGGCGCGCGGGGCGCTGCTGACGGCCGCCGTGCTGGTGTTCGTCGATACGATGAAGGAACTGCCGGCGACACTGATCGTGCGGCCCTTCGATTTCGACACGCTGGCCGTGCGCGTGCACAATCTCGCCTCCGATGAGCGGCTGGCGGAGGCCTCGACCGCCGCGCTGCTGATCGTGCTGGTGGGTCTGCTGCCGGTGGCGGCGCTGGTGCGGGGGATGCGGCGCGGATGACGAGGAACGAGCCCTTGCTGCACGCGATTCGCCTGGCGCTCGCGGGCGATTGGCAGGCGGCGCATGAGATCGCGCAGGCCGATTCGGGCGCCGACGCCGCCTGGGTACATGGCTGGCTGCACCGGATCGAGGGCGACGACGCCAATGCCGGCTACTGGTACCGCCGCGCCGGCCGCAGCCCAGGTCAGGGCAGCACCGCGGAGGAAGGCGCCGCGATTGCCCAGGCGCTGGGTTGATTGGGCGCATTTTCCGCGTCGGCAGGCGATTCCGCCTGCCTTGAAAATGCTCAGAACAGCCGCGCCAACCCGTCCCAGACAATCAACTTCAGCGCCAGCGCCACCAGCACCAGCCGGAAGATCGGCAGGAAGTGGCGTTCCTCCATCCGGCTCAGGGCCATCTGCCCCACCGTGGTGCCGATCAGCGCGGCGGGGATCATCCACATGATGGTGCTGGCATAGGTCGCGAAGCTGAAGCCCACCAGCGTGAAGCCGGCCACCTTCAACAGATTGCCGACCACGCCGAACACGCCGAGCGTGCCCACCACCTGTTCCTTGGTCAGGTCGCGCCGGATCACCAGCACGCCCAGGATCGGCGCGATGACGCCGACCACCATGTTGAGCGCCCCCGTCACAAAGCCGACCGGCACAAAAGCCCAGAGCGGCAGATCTCGGTCGTGGAAGCGCTTCATCTGCCGTGTGAACAGCGACAGCAGCACGAAGAAGCCGATCAGCATCTGCACCGCCGCCGTCGGCAGCCCCTGGAACAGGAGCAGCCCAAGCGCGACGCCCGCCGGCATCAGCAGGGCAAAGCGCCAGATGATCGGCCAAACCAGCTTGTCCCGTAGCAGGATCACACGCCAGATGTTGGAGGCAAGCTGCACCGCGCCATGCACCGGGATGGCGGCAACCGGCGGCAGCACCAGCAGCATGATGGCAATCAGCGCCGTCCCGCCGCCCGCGCCCACCACCGCCGTCAGCGCGGAGGTGAAGAAGGCGGCGCTGGCGAGGAAGGCGATGTCAGTGGGGCTCATGCGGGCGTATCCGGTCCAAGGCGAGGCTTGCCCCCGCATCGCCGGCATCCTACCCGCCCCTACACGGCCCGCTTTCGCGCAAAGGCCAGAGATGATCGGAGGCGGGCATGGTGCGGCTGGCGCGGGCACAGGATCATGAGGCGACGCCGCGGCCGCTGATCGCCGTCGGCAACGACTATCCCGCCGGCCACCTGCACCCGACCCACAGCCATCAGCGCGGCCAGTTCCTGCATGCCGAGCGCGGCACCATGATGGTGGTGACGGAAGCCGGCGGCTGGATGGTGCCGACCCAGGCGGGCGTGTGGATTCCGGCCGGCATCGCGCATTCCATCCGAATGATCGGCCCGGTCGCGACGCGCAGCGTGTACCTGACGGCCCCCCTGGCGGCGCGCCTGCCCGCCACCTGCCAGGTGCTCGGCGTGGCGCCGCTGCTGCGGCATCTGCTGATCGCCGCGGTCGACCTGCCCCTGGAGTATGAGGCAGAGGGCCGCGCCGGCCATTTGGTGGCCCTGCTGGTGGAGGAGTTGGCGCGTGCCCCCACCCTGCCCTTCTGCGTGCCGGCGCCGGCCGAGCCGCGGCTTGCGCTGGCCTGCCGTCGCTTCTGCGCCGCACCCGACATTGGCGAGGATATCGCGGCCTGGTGCCGCGCGCTCGGCCTCAGCCGGCGCGGCTTCACCCGGATGTTCCGCGCGGAGACCGGGCTGAGCTTCCGCGCATGGCAGCGCCGCGCCTGCCTGCAGGCAGCGCTGCCCCGGCTGGCGGCGGGGGAGCGTGTAACGACCGTGGCCCTCGAGCTCGGCTATGGCGCCCCTGCGGCCTTCACCGCCATGTTCCGGCAGGTGGTGGGCGTTTCGCCGCAGACTTGGCGCGCCAATGCCGAGGGGGGCGGGCCGGATCAGTCCTGATCGGGCGCTGCGTCGCTGTTCAGCAGGATGTAGCGCTCGATGCCGATCTGGCGGATCAGGTCGAACTGGCGGTCGAGGAAATCCTCGTGCTCCTCCTCATTCGCCAGGATCTTGAGCATGAGGTCGCGGGAGACGTAGTCGCGCACGGATTCGGCGTGCGCGATGCCGTCGCGCAGATCGACGAGCGCCTTTTCCTCGAGCTTCAGGTCGCATTCGAGGATTTCCTGCACGTTCTGGCCGACCAGCACCTGGTTCAGCCGCTGCACATTGGGCAGGCCGCCGAGGAACAGGATGCGCTCGATCAGCCAATCGGCGTGCTTCATCTCCTCGATCGATTCCTCGTATTCCTTGCGCGCCAGCTTGGTCACGCCCCAGTGCCGAAGGGTGCGGGAATGCAGGAAATACTGGTTGATCGCGGTCAGCTCGTTGGTGAGCTGGAGGTTGAGGTATTCAATGACCTTGGCGTCGCGCACATCCGCATCCTTCTGACCCGTGTCCCGGCCGGGACGCGGAACCGGCGGTTACTTCCCGCCGCCGCCACCCCCCGCGCGGACCATCGACAGGATGGTCCCCGTGCAGCCGCCGCATTGGGCGCGGCAGCCGCAAGCCGCATAGACATCATGCGGACGGTCGGCACCCGATGCCAGGGCGGCAGCGATCTGCTTGTCCGTCAACGCATTGCAGATGCAGATATACATGCAGCCCGCCCTTTTCGCAGCCTGTGTCTTGCAACGGGAAGATGCCGTAGGGCGGGAGGTTCTCCCGCCCGGATTGGCCCGCGTTAGCGCCAGCCGGCGCGCTGCATGATCCGCAGCGCCTCGGCCGCATTGGCGCCGTAGGTGCCGGCGTTCAGCTGGTCCTCACGGAATTCCCCGAAGGCGGCCAGAACCGGGTGCACCGGGGCGTCGGCCACCACCGGATATTCCATGTTGCCCACCGCGAAGATCTCCTGCGCCCGCGGGCTGGTCAGGTATTCCAGGAAGCGCTGCGCCGCGGCGGCATTCGGCGCGGTGCGGACCACCCCGGCGCCGGAGATGTTCACATGCGCGCCGCGATCGCCCTGCCCCTGGTTCGGGAAGATCACCCCGATCCGCTCCGCCATCGCACGGTCCTCGGCGCGCTGCGAGATCATCATGTTGCCGAGGTAGTAGGTGTTGGAAATCGCCAGTTTGCACTGACCGGATGGGATCGCCCGGAACTGGTCGCGGTCACCACCCTGCGGCGGGCGCGCCATGTTGGCGGCCAGGCCACGCGCCCAGGCCTCCGTCGCCTCCGGCCCATTGGCGGCCAGCACCGACCCAGTGAGGGAGGTGTTGTAGGGGTGGGAGGAGGAACGGACGCAGACCTGCCCACGGAAGCGCGGATCGGCCAGATCCTCGAAGCGGGCGAGACCCTCGGGCCGACCGGCCTGGCGGTCATACATGATGACCCGGGCGCGCTTGGAGACACCGAACCAGTAGCCTTCCGCATCGCGCAAATTGGCCGGGATGCGGCTGTTCAGCACCTGGCTCTGGATCGGCTGGAGGATCCCCGCCTCCTTCGCGCGGGCCAGGCGGGCGGCGTCCACGGTAATCAGCACGTCGGCGGGGCTGTTGGCACCCTCCGTCCGGATACGCTGGATCAGCTGGTCCGCATCGCCCTCGATCAGCCGCACCCGGATGCCGGTCTCGCGGGTGAAGGTGTCGTACAGCTCCCGGTCCGTGTCGTAGTGGCGGGAGGAGTACAGGTTCAGCTCCTGCCCCTGGGCCAGGGCTGCGGAGGTCAGCGCGGCGGGGGCCATGACGGCAAGGCCGAAGATGGGGAGCAGCGAGAGAAGATGGCGGCGGCGCATGGCTAGGATGCCTCTGGGACGTTGCTGAGTGGAGGGTTACCGCAATTGCGAGGCGTTCGCAAGCGCAACTGGCACAGCTTTCCAAGGCATCCGCCCCCGCCTCGCCCGGTGCGAATGCGGTGGATCGCCGATTGACCGCGCGGCGCGCACGCGCGATGTCATGCGCGGCGTCGGGTGGCTGGGCGACCGCTGGCGGGGGTGCAGATCCCTGCTGGAGGAAAGTCCGGGCTCCACGGGAATACGGTGCCGGTCAACGACCGGCGGGGGTCAAACCCCAGGGAAAGTGCCACAGAAAGCAAACCGCCTCGGCACGCGCCCGCAAGGGTTCGTCCCGCGGTAAGGGTGAAAGGGTGCGGTAAGAGCGCACCGCTCCCACGGCAACGTGGGAGGCAGGGCAAACCCCACCGGGAGCAAGGCCGAATAGGGGCGGCCGGCGTGATCCGACCTTCGGGGCGGATGGACGCGGGGGCATTCTCGCCCCGTCACCCGGGTTGGCCGCGAGAAGCCTGCGGCGACGCAGGCTCCAGAGGAATGGTCGTCCAGTGCCGCGAGGCATGGACAGAACCCGGCTTACAGGCCACCCGACGCCACTTTTCCTGCCACGCCCCCGCGCGATGCGCGCTGGAACAAGAACAAAAAGCGAATACATGAGCTTCACGCTCATCACGCGCAGTTTTCTCTGTGCTGCTGACAAAACCTGACGCTAATCACCTGTTAAGACATAACTTTAGCTGTGGACAGGCTGTCCTGGCGCCGGGAATTAGCTTGCTTGCCCGCAAAATCCCGGATATTCCCTGGTTATCCCATGCGGGGCCCTGCTCGGGGGGCATCTCGGGCTTCCAAGGGATGGTCGGGCGAGCCGGCGAGGTCGGGGGGCCTCGCCGGCCGCTGAGCGGGGATTTCATCGGCAGGGGGCAGCAGCATCGCGCGATGACCCAATTCGTGGGCACGCATACAGGAAAGCTGGACCGCAAGGGCCGCATTTCCGTGCCCGCGCCCTTCCGCGCAGAGCTGGAGGCTGCCGCCACCAACCAACTCGTCTTTCGTATCGCGCACACGCATCCCTGCATCGAAGCGCGTTCGCGCCCGGTTTTCCAGCAGATCGTCGACAGCATCGAGACCCTGCCGCATTTCTCCGAGGAGCGCGAATTG
Organism: Falsiroseomonas sp. E2-1-a4; assembly: GCF_051433165.1. Classification (NCBI taxonomy): domain Bacteria; kingdom Pseudomonadati; phylum Pseudomonadota; class Alphaproteobacteria; order Acetobacterales; family Roseomonadaceae; genus Falsiroseomonas; species Falsiroseomonas sp. E2-1-a4. Next base: position 139,584 of record NZ_JBHMFS010000008.1, read on the forward strand.
CTGGAAACCACCCTCATCGCCGGCAGCGAGATGCTGAAGCTGGACGGCGAGGGCCGACTAGTGCTGCCGCAGGAGATGATCGCGGAGCTGGCGCTGGGCGACCAGGTGGTGTTCCTCGGCAAGGGAAATCGTTTCGAAATCTGGGACGAGGCGGCCGGCCGCGCCCATGTGCTCGAGTCGAAGCAGCGGGCGCGCGAATTGCGCCTTACCGTTGCTGCAACAGGCCTCAACACGACTCCGAAAGCCGTGCCATGAGCACACATCTCCCCGTCATGCTGGAGGAAGTTCTGGCCGTACTGCAGCCGCGCGATGGCGCCATCTATCTTGACGCCACCTTCGGCGGTGGCGGCTACGCGGCCGCGATCCTGGCGGCGGCGGATTGTACATTATGGGCGCTGGACCGGGACCCGGATGCCATCGCACGCGGTGCCGCGCTGGCGGCGCAGTATCCAGGGCGGTTGCATCTGGTGCAGACCTGCTTCGGCGACATGCTGGACAGTCTGGCGGCGCAGGGCGTCCATGCGCTGGATGGCGTGGTGATGGACCTCGGCGTGTCCTCCTTCCAGATCGACCAGGCCGAGCGCGGATTTTCCTTCCGCCATGACGGGCCGCTCGACATGCGGATGGGCCGCGATGGCGCGACCGCGGCGGATCTCGTGAACAGCCTGGCCGAGCGCGAACTGGTCACCATCCTGTCCGACCTCGGCGAGGAACGGCATGCCCGCCGCGTCGCGCGCGCCATCCTGCGCGAGCGGGACGTGGCGCCGATCACCACCACCGCGCGGCTGGCGGAGATCGTGCGCGGCGCGGTGCCGCGCGACCCCTCCGGCATCGATGGCGCGACGCGGTCCTTTCAGGCGCTGCGCATCGCGGTGAATGACGAGCTCGGCGAGATCGAGCGCGGCCTGGCCGCGGCGCAGGCGCTGCTGGCGCCGGGCGGCAGGCTTGTCGTGGTGTCCTTCCATTCGCTGGAGGACCGCATCGTCAAGCGCGCCATGGTCGGTGCCGCGGGGCGTGCCGGCACGGCATCCCGCCACGACCCCGCCGCGCTGCTGCCGCCGCCGGCGCCGGATTTCGAATTGCTGACCTTCCGTGCGCTGCGGCCCGGGGATGCGGAGACGCGCGCCAATCCGCGCGCCCGATCCGCCCGCCTGCGGGGCCTGCAACGCCGCCTGCCGATGAGCCAGGGAATCACGCCATGATCCGGCCCTTCACGATCCTCTGCTTCTGCGCCTTCGCCGGTGCCGGCGCCTGGCTGTACCAGGTGAAGCACCAGGTCGCGACGCAGGACCGTGAGCTGCGCGAGGTCTGGCGGCAGATCGAGCAGGCGCGGGACCGCACCTCCATCCTGCGCGCGGAATGGGCCTTGCTGAACGAGCCGGGGCGGCTGCGCGAGGTGGCGCAGCGCCATCTGCCGCTGGAGCAGATGCAGCCGCAGCAATTCACCCGGCTGCCGGACATGTTCCGCCGCCTGCCGCAGGCGGTCGCCTTCGCCGGGCCGCCCAACCTGTTCGTGCCGGAACGCCCGGCGCAGGATGCGCCGGAGGCCAGCGTGATGCTGGCGGCTGCCCAGACTCGCGCACCGGCCCCGGCGCCGGCGGTGGCAGCCGCGACCCCCGCCCCCTCCCCGCGCGCCGTCGCCCCGCGCCCGCCGGTCCAGACGGCGGAGGCCGTGCGCGCCGAGGAGGAAGCGCCTGCGCCGCAGGCGCTGGCCGCCACCATGGCCGCGCAGCGCGCCGTGCCGCAGCGCGCAACCCCGCCCGTACCGGCCCGCGCCGCGCCGCTGCGTGATGCCACGCCGTCTGCCCCTGTGGTGCGGGCGGCCGCCCCGGCGCGGACCGTGCGGCCGGCGATCCATGTCGCCCCTGTGCCAAGCGCACCGCCGATTCGCACCACGCAGGCCGCGCCGGCCGCGCCCACCTATGTCTCCGCCCTGGGTGGCGCCACCTCGCTCGGCATCGGCCGGCCGATGCTGGCACCGCCGGTGCCCTTCTCCTCTTCCGCCGCCGCCGCAACGCTGAACCAGGGCGGGCTTGCACCGCCCAGCGCCCGCTGAGCCGCGCATGTCCCCGAACCCGCCCAACCCCGATGCCCTGCCCGCCGGCCGCACCATCGGCCATTCCGCCGTGTCCTCCCGCACCGAGCTGGTGCGGATCGGCCAGCCGGAGCTGGTCCGCCGCGCGGTGATGGAGCGCACGCGGTCGCGCCTGCTGATCGCCGCCGGCGGCTTTGCGCTGCTGTTCGGCGTGGTGGCGGCGCGGCTGGCCGATGCGACGCTGATCTCCCCGGCCGAGCCGAAGCGCCTGGCGGCAATGGTGCGGCAGAACGCACCGCCCGCCGAGCACCTGCCCGGCCGCGGCGCCATCACCGATCGCAACGGCGAATTGCTGGCGGTGACGCTGCCGATCACGGCGCTCTACGCCAACCCGAGCGAGATCCGTGAACCCGAGGACGTGGCGCGCCGGCTGGTGCGCGTGCTGCCGCAGCTGGATGCGACGCGCGTCGCCGCAAGGCTGACCGGGGAACGGCAGTTCGCCTACCTCGCCCGCGCGCTGACGCCGCGCGAGCAGCAGGCGGTGAATTCCCTCGGCATTCCGGGTCTGTATTTCGAGCAGGCGGAGCGCCGCATCTACCCGCAGGGCCGCGCCGCCGCGCATATTCTCGGTGGCGTCGATGTGGATGGCAACGGCACCGCCGGCGTCGAGCGCTATTTCGACGAACGCCTGCGGCTGCGGCGCGGCGAGGATCTGCGCCTGTCGCTGGATGTGCGCGTGCAGCTCGCGCTGCGCGATGCCGTGCAGTATGCGATCACGGATTACAACGGCATCGGTGGCGCCGGCATCCTGATGGATGTGCAGAGCGGCGAAGTGGTCGGCATGATCTCCCTGCCCGATTTCGACCTGGCCGAGCCGGCGCGGGTCGACGCCGTGGCGCCGGGGGCGGATGAGCAGGGCATGAACCCGCGCTTCAACCGCGCCACCGTCGGCGTGTATGAGCCGGGCTCGACCTTCAAGCTGCTGACGGCTGCGATGGCGCTGGACCTCGGCACGATGAATGTGTGGAACGGCTACGACGCCTCCCGCCCGATTCGCTACGGGCGCTTCACCATCAACGATTATCGCGGCAAGAATCGCTGGCTCGCCCTGCCGGAGATCCTGGCCTATTCGTCGAATCTCGCTTCCGCCCACATGGCGGCGGCGGTGGGGCCGCAGCGGCACCGCGAATTCATGGTGCGGATGGGCATGGGCTCCCGCCTCGCGGTGGAACTGCCGGAAGTGGCGGTGCCGCTGATTCCGCGCGCGAATGCGTGGCGCGACATCAACACGCTGACCATCGGCTTCGGCCACGGTATTTCCGTCTCGCCGCTACATGTCATCACCGGCGTTGCCGCCGTGGTCAATGGCGGCATCCTGCGTCAGCCGACCCTGATGGCGCAGGCGCCGGGCACGGCGGCCGAGGGCACGCGGGTGATCAGTGAGGGTACGTCGGCCACCATGCGCCGGCTGATGCGGCTGGTGGTGACCGAAGGCTCCGGCCGCAGCGCCGAGGTCCCCGGCTATTTCGTCGGCGGCAAGACCGGCACGGCGCAGAAAATCGGGCCGAATGGCCGCTACCTGCAGAACCGGCGCATCACCGCCTTCGTCGGCGCCTTCCCGATGCAGGCACCGCGCTATGCGCTGTATGTGATGGTGGACGAACCGAAGCCGAATGCGCGCAGCCACGGCTTCGCCACCGCCGGCTGGGTCGCCGCCCCCGCGGCCGGCGAGATCGTGCGTCGCGTCGCGCCCATCCTGGGCATGGCGCCGGAGACGGATCGGGCGCCGGAGATCCAGGCCGGCCTCGCCATCGCGATGCAGCCGGGCCGTCCGCGCGGCAACGCCCCGGCCCGTGCCGGTTCCGCGCCCCGCCCGGCGCCCGCCGCCGCCTCGCCCACCCGTGCCGCCGTGCCCCCGGGCCAGGCTGCGCAGCGCCCCGCCTTGTTGCGGGAGGCGAGCATTGCACCGCAATGACACATGGCTCGCGCGCCGCCTTGATGACCTGCTGCGCGCGATCCCCGAAATTTCCTGTCCCACCGGCACCTCGCCCGCGATCGGCGGGGTAACGGCGGATAGCCGCGCGGTCTCGCCGGGGGACCTGTTCGCCGCCCTGCCCGGCAGCCTGTCGGATGGCCGCCGCTTCATCGCCGAGGCCGTATCCCGCGGCGCCGCCGCCGTACTGGCGCCGAAGGGCACCGCCTGGCCGGAGGGCGTGGCGGTGCGACCGCTGCTGCATGCCGCAGATCCGCGCCGCGCGCTGGCGCTGCTCGCCGCCGCCTTCCACGCGGCGCAGCCGGATGTCGTGGTTGCCGTCACCGGCACCAACGGCAAGACCAGCAGCGTCGATTTCCTGCGCCAACTCTGGAGCCTGGATGGGCAGCGCGCCGCCTCGCTCGGCACGCTCGGGCTGCGCGCCGCGGGCTTTCCGGAAGGGCCTTCGCTGACCACGCCGGACCCGGTGGCGCTGCATGCGACGCTGGCGGCCCTCGCCCGCGCCGGCTTTGGCGCGGCGGCGCTGGAGGCATCCTCGCACGGGCTGGAGCAGCGGCGGCTGGATGGCGTGCGGCTGGCAGCCGCGGGCTTCACCAACCTGACGCGCGATCACCTGGACTACCACGGCGACATGGCGACCTACCGCGCCGCCAAGCTGCGGCTGTTCGACACGCTGCTGCCGCCCGGCGCCTGCGTCGTGGCCAATGCGGAAATGGAGGGCACAACGCGCAACGCGCTGCATTCCATCGCCGCCGCGCGCGGCCTGCGGCTGATGACGGTGGGCGAGAATGGGGAGGCGCTGCGCCTGGTGGCGCAGGCGGCGCTGCCGGAGGGGCAGGACCTGACCATCGAGGGTTTCGGGCTGCGCGAGCGCCTGCGCCTGGCCCTGCCCGGCCGTTTCCAGGCGGATAATGTGCTGATGGCGGCGGCGCTGGCCATTGGCACGGGCATGTCGCCGGAACGCGTCTTCGCATTGCTGCCGCAACTGCAGGGCGTGCGCGGGCGGATGGAGCTGGCCGCACGGCTGCCGAATGGCGCCGCCGTCTATGTCGACTACGCGCATACGCCGGATGCGCTCACGCGCCTGCTGCGGGCGCTGCGCGCGCATGTGGCGCCGGGCGGGCGGCTGCATGTGCTGTTCGGTGCCGGCGGCGACCGCGACCCAGGCAAGCGCCCCCTGATGGGCGCGGCCTGCGCGGCGGAGGCCGATTGCTGCTGGGTGACCGATGACAATCCGCGCAGCGAGGACCCAGCGCTGATCCGCGCCGCGGTGCTGGCCGCCTGCCCCGGCGGCATCGATGCGGGCGAGCGTGCCGGCGCCATCGCCCGGGCCGTGGCGGCGCTCGGCCCGGGCGATGTGCTGGCGGTGGCCGGCAAGGGGCATGAGAGTGGCCAGACCATCGGCGGCGTCACCCTGCCCTTCGATGATGTGGCCGCCGTGCGCGCAGCGGCGGGCCTGGCATGAGCGTGCTGTGGACCAGCGCCGCGCTGCGCGCCGCGACGGGCGGGACGCTGGCGGCTGAGGTGGCCGTCACCGGCGTGTCCATCGACAGCCGCAGCGTGGCGCCGGGCGACCTGTTCGTGGCGCTGCGCGATGTGCGGGATGGGCATGGCTTCGTGGCGGATGCGCTGGCGCGTGGCGCCGCGGCGGCGCTGGTGGACCATGTGCCGCATGGCGTCGCGCCCGATGCACCGCTGCTGCTGGTGACGGAGACGCTGGCAGGCCTACCCGCTCTGGGCGAAGCGGCGCGGGCGCGCAGCGATGCGCGGGTGGTCGGCGTGACCGGCAGCGTCGGCAAGACCACGACCAAGGAAATGCTGCGCGTGCTGCTCTCCGTGGCGGGCGCCACACATGCGGCGGTGGCCAGCTACAACAACCATTGGGGCGTGCCACTGACGCTCGCCCGCATGCCGCGCGACAGCGACTTTGCCATCATCGAGATGGGCATGAACCATCCGGGCGAGATCGCGCCGCTGGCGGCACTGGCTCAGCCGCATGTCGCGGTGATCACCAGCATCGCCGCCGCGCATCTCGGGCACATGGGCAGTCTGGAGGCCATTGCGCTGGAGAAGGCGGCCATCCTGTCCGGCCTGCTGCCGGGCGGCGTCGCCGTGCTGCCGGCCGACAGCGCCTTCCTGCCGCTGCTGCGGCAGGCTGCGGGTGCGGCGCGGGTGGTGACCTTCGGCGAGGGCGGCGATGCGCGCGCCATCGCGGTGCAGGCCGATGCGGAAGGCAGCCACGTGGAAGCCGAGATTCTGGGCACACGGCTGGAATTCCGCCTCGGCACGCCGGGCCTGCACATGGCCGGCAATGCGGTAGCCGCGCTGGCCGTGGTGGCGGCGCTGGGCGTGGATGTGGCGCGGGTGGCGAGCGCGCTGGAAGGCTTTCGCGCCTTGCAGGGCCGTGGCGACCGCCGCGCCATCGCCACGCCGGATGGTGGCCAGGCAACGCTGCTGGACGAGGCCTATAACGGCCAGCCGCCCTCGATGCGCGCGGCGCTGGCGCTGCTGAAGCTGTTGCCGGCGCGGCGTCGCGTGGCGGTGCTCGGGCAGATGGGCGAGCTGGGCGATTTCGCCCGGGACGAACATGCCGGCCTCGCGCCGCATATCGAAGACTCGGCGGATCTGGTCTTCGCCTGCGGGCCGATGATGCGCCATGCGTTGGCGGCGCTGCCATCCGCACGCATCGGCGCCTGGGCCGAGACCTCCGCCGAACTGGCCCCCCTTGTTGCCGCCGCGCTGCGCGATGGCGATGCCGTTCTTGTCAAAGGCAGTCTCGCGACGGGCATGAAGACCGTGGTGCAGGCGCTGCGCGAAAGCCCGACCGCATGATCTTCCATATCTTCGCACCGATGGCCGAGAATTTCGCGCTGTTCAACGTGGTGCGCTACGTCACCTTCCGCGCCGGCGCGGCCTGCATCACGGCGCTGGTCATCGCGCTGTTCTTCGGCCCGATGCTGATTCGCTGGCTGCGCGCCAAGCAGAATGGCGGCCAGCCGATCCGCGAGGATGGGCCGGCCAGCCATCTGCTGACCAAGAAGGGCACGCCCACCATGGGCGGCATGCTGATATTGCTGGCCCTGACTGGCTCCACCCTGCTGTGGGCCGATCTCCGCAACGGCTTCGTCTGGTGCGTGCTGATGGTGACGCTGGGCTATGGCGCGCTGGGCTTCGCCGATGACTGGCTGAAGGTGACCAAGCGCAACACCAAGGGCGTTTCCGGCCGGACCAAGCTGATCGCCCAGGCGGTGATCGGCCTGGTCGCCGCGGTGTGGCTGAGCTCCCTGATGCCGGAGGCGCTGGCCGACAAGCTGGCGCTGCCGGTGTTCAAGGAATTGCTGATCCCGCTCGGCTTCGCCTTCCCGATCCTGGCCATGCTGGTGATGATGGGCGCGTCCAACGCGGTGAACCTGACGGACGGGCTGGACGGGCTCGCGATCGTGCCGGTGATGATCGCGGCCGGCGTCTTCGCGCTGATCGCCTACCTCGTCGGCAACCGCATTTTTGCGGATCATCTGCAGCTTCACGCCGTGGCGGGGTCCGGCGAGCTGGCGGTGTTCTGCTCCGCGCTGATCGGCGCCAGCCTCGGCTTCCTGTGGTTCAACGCGCCGCCGGCGGCGGTGTTCATGGGCGATACCGGGTCGCTGGCGCTGGGCGGCGCGCTCGGCGCGGTGGCGGTCGCCACCAAGCATGAGATCGTGCTGGCGATCGTCGGCGGATTGTTCGTGGTGGAGACGCTGTCCGTCATCATCCAGGTGGTCTGGTTCAAGCGCACCGGCCAGCGAGTCTTCCTGATGGCGCCGCTGCACCACCATTTCGAGAAGAAGGGCTGGGCCGAGCCCACCATCGTGATCCGCTTCTGGATCATCGCCATGATCCTCGGACTCATCGGCCTTTCGACGCTGAAGCTGCGATGAGCGGGTTCGCCCCCTTCGCCGGTCAACGCATCGCCGTGGTCGGGCTCGGCCGTGCCGGGCTGCCGGCGGCCGCGCGGCTGCGCGAATGGGGGGCGGAAGTCACCTGCTGGGATGATGGCGCCGCGGCGCGCCTGGCGGCGGAAGCGGCGGGCTTCGCGCTGCGCGATCCGTCCCAGGGGAGCTTCACGGCGGATGCGCTGCTGCTTTCACCCGGCATCCCGCACAGCCTGCCGCAGCCGCACCCGGCCGCTGCGGCAGCGCAGGCAGCCGGCGTGCCGATCCTGTGCGATGTGGAATTCCTGTTCCGCGCGGTGCGCGCCAGCGGCAGCCAGGCGGCGTTTCTCGGCATCACCGGCACCAATGGCAAGTCCACCACCACCGCCCTGCTGCACCACATCCTGCTGGGTGCGGGACGGGTTTCGGAGGTGGGGGGGAATCTCGGCCCGGCGGCACTCGGACTCAACATGTTGGGGTCGGAGGGTGCCTACACCCTCGAAATGTCGAGCTATAGCTTGGAGCGAATCGCGTCCGTCGGCTTCAAGGTTGGTGTGATGTTGAACCTGAGCCCCGACCACCTCGACCGTCATGGAAGCATGGCCGGCTATGCTGCTGCGAAGATGAATATCTTCGCGCGGCAAGGCCGTGAGGACTTCGCCGTGCTCGGTCAGGACGATGAATTGTCCACAGCAATGGCCGCTGGACTGGTCGCGAAAATGATCCCGATCTCCGGATCCCACGCGGTTCGGGGGGGCATCTGGGCGGAGGCGCACAGTCTGCGCGATGCGCAGGGCGAGATCGCCGATCTGCGCGAGGCCCCTGCCCTGCCCGGCGCACACAACGCGCAGAACGCCGCCGCGGCGGCCGCGGTCGCGCTGGCACTCGGCCTGACGCGGGATGATGTGGCGCGCAGGTTGCGCAGCTTCGGCGGCCTGCCGCATCGGCAGGAGCAGGTTGGGCAGATCGGCGCGCTGCGCTTCATCAATGACAGCAAGGCAACCAACGCGGAAAGCGCGGCCCGCGCCCTCGCCTCCTATGACCGTGTCGTCTGGATCGCCGGTGGTACCGGCAAGGAGGGCGGCATCGAGAGCCTGGTGCCGCATTTCTCGCGCATCGCACGCGCCATCCTGATCGGCCGCGACGGCCCCGCCTTCGCCGCGACGCTGGCCGCCCATGGCGTGGCGCATGAGGTGGCGGAGACGCTGGAGGCCGCGGTGCCGGCCGCCACCGCCGCCGCCCGCGCCAGCGGCACGCAGGTGGTGCTGCTGTCCCCCGCCGCGGCGTCCTGGGACCAGTTCACCGGCTTCGACGCGCGCGGCGACCAGTTTCGCGCGCTGGTGCAGGCGATGGCGTCCACGGATCAGGGGCGGGCGGCATGATGCAGGTCTCTCGCGCCGATACCTCCACGGTCGGCCGCTGGTGGTGGACGGTCGATCGCTGGACGCTGGCGGCGCTGCTGACGCTGATCGGCTTCGGCTATGTCATGATGCTGGCGGCCAGCCCCGCGGTGGCGGAGCGCATCGGCGCGGCATCGCGCAACATGTTCTTCATCCGGCAGATCGCCTATCTGGCGCTGGCCGCCAGCGTGATGGTGCTGGTCTCCATGCTCACGGTGAAGCAGGTTCGGCTGCTGGCCTGGCTTGGGCTGGGTGGCGCCCTGGTGATGGTGGCGGCAACCCTGGTGGTGGGCGCCGAGATCAAGGGCGCGCGGCGCTGGATTTCGCTGCCCGGCATCGGATCCTTGCAGCCCTCGGAATTCCTCAAGCCCAGCTTCGCGGTGGTGGCGGCCTGGCTGATCACGGAGGGCAAGCTGAACCGCCGGCATGGCGCGACGGTGCTGGCGGTGCTGCTATTCATCGCCAGCGCAGTGCTGCTGCAGCGCCAGCCGGATATCGGCATGCTGCTGGTGGTGGCCGCGGTGTTCTTCGCGCAGTTCTTCGTCGCCGGGCTGAACATGATGGTCGTGATCGTCGCCGCGGCCGGTGGCGTGGCGGCGGCGGTCGGCGCCTATTTCGCCTTCCCGCATGTGCAGTCTCGCGTGCAGCGCTTCCTGGACCCGGAGGCGGATAACTACCAGGCGGAAGTGGCGCTGGAGGCCTTCGGCAATGGCGGGCTGCTCGGCCGCGGCCCCGGCGAGGGGCGCATCAAGAATGTGCTGCCGGACGCGCATGCCGACTTCGTCTTCGCCGTGGCGGGCGAGGAGTTCGGGCTGGTGGTGTGCTTGGTCATCCTGGCGCTGTTCGCCTTCGTCGTGGTGCGCGGGCTGGTGCGGCTGCTGGGCGAGACCGATCTGTTCGTGGTGCTGGCCTGTGCCGGGCTGCTGACCCAGTTCGGGCTGCAGAGCTTCATCAACATGGCCTCCACCCTGCACCTGATTCCGACCAAGGGCATGACGCTGCCCTTCGTGTCCTATGGCGGGTCTTCCGTGGTCGCCATCGCCCTCGGGATGGGAATGCTGCTGGCGCTGACGCGCCGCCGCCTGTCCCGGACCGAGGAAGATCGATGAGGGGCCCGATGGCACGCCCGATCGTCATCGCCGCCGGCGGCACCGGGGGGCATCTGTTTCCGGCGGAAGCGTTGGCGGCGGAGCTGGTTGCGCGCGGCGAACGCATCGCGCTGATGACGGATGCGCGCAGCGCCGCCTTCGAAAGCCCGGCCTTCGGCAATGCGGAACGCTTCGTGCTGAAGGGCTCGGGCCTGGCCGGTCGCGGGTTGCGCGGCGCGGTGCTGGGGGCCTTGGCGCTGGCCGCCGGCACCATCGAGGCACGGCGCATCCTGACGCGGCTGGATGCGGCCGCGGTGGTGGGCTTCGGCGGTTATCCCTCGGTCCCGCCGCTGCTCGCGGCCCGCACCCTGCCGCGGGCGACCCGGCCGGCCATGGCGTTGCATGAACAGAATGGCGTGCTCGGCCGCGCCAACCGGCTGCTCGCACCGGGGGCGGATCTGCTGGCGCTGTCGGCGGCGGATACGGCGCGGGTGCCGTCCTCCGCGCATGTCGAGGTGGTTGGCAACCCGGTGCGGCCGGCGCTGGCAGCGCTGGCGGGCCAGGAATTCGTGGCGCCGGGCGAGGATGGTGTGATCCGGCTGCTGGTGCTCGGGGGCAGCCTGGGCGCGCGCATCTTCGCCGATGTGGTGCCGGGCGCCGTGGCGCTGCTGCCGGAAGGGTTGCGCCAGCGCCTGGTGGTGACGCAGCAGACGCGGGCGGAAGATCTGCCGCGGGTCGAGGCTGCGTATCGGGAAGCGGGCGTGCCGGCGGATCTGTCGCCCTTCTTCGGCGACATCGCGGTGCGGCTGGCGATGGCGCATCTGGTGGTGGCGCGCGCCGGTGCCTCCACCGTGGCGGAACTGGCCTGCGCCGGGCGGCCTTCGGTGCTGGTGCCGCTGCCGCAGGCGATCGATGACCATCAGAACGCCAATGCGCAGTTGCTGGAAGGCGCCGGCGCGGCCTGGATCATGAAGCAGCCCGGCTTCACGCCGGAAGCGCTGGCCCGGCAGATGCAGGCGATGTTCACCACCCCCGCCGTGCTGGCCCGCGCCGCCGCGGCCGCCGCCACGCTGGCGCGCCCGGATGCGGCGCGCAGGCTGGCGGATCTTGTGCAGAAACTGACCTATCGCGGTGTCGCGATGCTGGAGACCCGCTGATGCGTGCGCTGCCCCTTTCCATCGGGCCGATTCACTGCGTGGGCCTTGCCCGCCGAACTGTTGCGCGGCTCTTTGCGGCGGGGAGCCGCTGATGCGCGCGCTGCCTCTCAACATTGGGCCCATCCACTTCGTCGGCATCGGCGGCATCGGCATGTCCGGCATCGCGGAGGTGCTGCACAATCTCGGCTATTCCGTGCAGGGCAGCGATATCGCGGAGGGCTACAACGTCACCCGCCTGCGCGCATCCGGCATTCCGGTGATGGTCGGGCATGACGCGGCCAATCTCGGCACGGCGCAGGTTGTTGTCACTTCCACGGCGGTGAAGAAGGACAATCCGGAAGTGCAGGCCGCACGCGCGCGGCTGGTGCCGGTGGTGCGGCGGGCGGAAATGCTGGCGGAGCTGATGCGGCTGAAATGGGCGATCGCCATCGGCGGCACCCATGGCAAGACCACCACCACCAGCCTGGTCGCCTGCGTGCTGGAAGCCGCGAAGCTCGACCCCACCGTTATCAATGGCGGCATCATCAACGCCTATGGCACCAATGCGCGCCTCGGTTCCGGTGACTGGATGGTGGTGGAGGCGGATGAGAGCGACGGGTCCTTCCTGAAGCTGCCCGCCGTCTGCGCCGTGGTCACCAACATGGACCCGGAACATCTGGACCATTGGGGCACCGAGGAGGCGATGAAAGAGGGCTACGCCCAGTTCGTCGGCAACATCCCCTTCTACGGTTTCGCGGTGCTGTGCGCCGATCACCCCGAGGTGCAGGCGATGATCCCGCGCCTGTCCGATCGCCGCATCATCACCTACGGCTTCTCGCCGCAGGCCGATGTGCGCGCGGAGAAGATGATCACGGACCGCATGGGCGCGACCTTCGAGGTGGCGGTGCGGGACCGCGCGACCGGCCGCAGCCGCACGCTGAAGCCGATGCGCCTGCCGATGCTGGGCAGCCACAACGTCCAGAACGCCATGGCCGCCATCGCCATCGGGCTGGAGATGGATATCGACGAGGCCACCATCCGCACCGCGCTGATGGGCTTCAAGGGCGTGAAGCGCCGCTTCACCCGCACCGGCGATGCCGGTGGCATCACGGTGATCGACGATTACGGCCACCATCCAGTGGAGATCGCGGCGGTGCTGAAGGCAGCGCGGCAGGCCGGTGCGCGGGATGTGGTGGCGGTGGTACAGCCGCACCGCTATTCGCGCCTCGCCTCGCTATTCGAGGATTTTTGTACCTGCATGAACGATGCGGGCACGGTGATCGTGGCGGATGTGTATGCGGCGGGTGAGCAGCCGATGCCGGGCTATGACCGGGATGCGTTGGTCGAGGGCCTGCGCGCGCGCGGGCATCGCAGCGTGGTGCCGCTGCCCGGGCCGGACAGCCTGGCGGAGATGGTGAACGCCATCGCCAAATCGGGCGACTACGTCGTGTGCCTCGGCGCCGGCACCATCACCACCTGGGCGCATGCGCTGCCGGAACAGTTGCTGGCGCTGCAATCCCGCACCCGGCCGCGGCTGGCCGGGGGCCAGAAGTGACGGCGCCGCGCGACATGGCCCCGCACGCCACCCTGCCGCCGCTGCGTGGGCGCGTGACGCCGGATGCGCCGCTGGCGGCCTTCACCTGGTTCCGCGTCGGCGGCCCGGCGGAATGGCTGGTGCGGCCGGCGGATGTGGACGACCTGCTGCTGCTGCTGCGCGACCTGCCGGAGACGGTGCCGCTGACAGTGGTGGGTGCGGCGTCGAACCTCATCATCCGCGATGGCGGCGTGCGCGGTGTGGTGCTGCGTCTTGGTGGGCGCGGGTTTGGCGAAGTGGTGGTCGAGGCGGACGGCATCATCGCCGGCGCCGCGGCGCTGGATGCGGTGGTGGCCGAACATGCGGCGGCCGCAGGCCTCGCCAGGCTGGAGTTCCTGTCGGGCATTCCGGGCAGCATCGGCGGTGCCGTCGCGATGAATGCCGGCGCCTATGGGCGCGAAGTGGTAGATGCGCTGGATTGGGCCGAGGTGGCGACACCCGAAGGCCTGCTGCGCATGACCTCGGCCGATCTGCATTTCGCCTATCGCCGCGCCACGCTGCCCGTGCGCGGCGTGGTGGTGCGCGCGCGGTTCCGCGCCCAGCCCGGCGATGCCGCGACAATCACGGCCGAGATCGCAAAAATCCGCACAGCGCGGGAGGCTTCGCAGCCTGTCCGCGCCCGCACCGGCGGCTCCACCTTCAAGAATCCGCCCGGCCACAAAGCCTGGGCGCTGGTCGATGCGGCGGGGTGCCGCGGCCTGGTGCGCGGCGGCGCGCAGGTCTCGGAGCTGCACACGAATTTCCTGCTCAACACGGGGGGCGCCACGGCGGCCGATCTCGAGGGGCTGGGCGAGGAGGTCCGGGCGCGGGTGCTGGCGAACTCCGGCATCAGCCTGGAATGGGAAATCAAGCGCATCGGCGAGGTGGCGGCATGATCAGCGTATCCGTGCTGTTCGGCGGCGTCTCCGCGGAACGCGAGGTCAGCCTCGCCACCGGCCAGCAGGTTGTGGCGGCGCTTCGCGTCGCGGGGTTCGAGGTGACGCCGATCGAGGTCGGCGGCGATCTCGGCGCCGTCATCGGTGCGCTGCAATCCGCCAGGCCCGATGTGGTGTTCAACGCGCTGCATGGCCGCTACGGCGAGGATGGCTGCATCCAGGGCGTGCTGGACTGGATGGGCCTGCCCTACACCCATTCAGGTGTCCGCGCCTCCGCCGTCGCCATGGACAAGTCGGCCGCCAAGGCGGTGTTCCTCGCGGCCGGGCTGCCGGTGGCGGAAAGCCGGCTGGTGACGCCGGAGGAGTTGGAGGCGGCGGACCCGCTGCCGCTGCCCTATGTGGTCAAGCCGGTGAATGAAGGCTCCTCCGTCGGCGTCGAGATTTTCCGCGAGGGCAACAACCGCCGCGCGGACGTGGCGCGAGCCTGGAAGTTCGACAAACGCATCATGGCGGAGGCCTTCATCCCCGGGCGCGAGCTGACCGTTGCCGTGATGGGCGACCGCGCGCTGGAGGTGACGGAGATCGACACCGGCCACGTCTTCTACGATTACGAAGCCAAATACGCCGATGGCGGCAGCCGCCACACTCTGCCCGCGCCGGTGCATCCCGAAACCCGTGCGCTGGCCATGGACATCGCGCTGCGGGCGCATCAGGCGCTGGGCTGCCGCGGCGTCTCCCGCGCCGACCTCCGCTACGACGACAGCGCCGGTGAACCCGGGCGCCTGGTGCTGCTGGAAGTGAATACCCAGCCGGGCATGACGCGCACCTCGCTGGTGCCGGAACAAGCCGCGCATGTCGGCATCGGTTTTCCGGAGCTGTGTGCCTGGATGGTACGGGAGGCACGTCATGGCCCGTGAACCGATGGCGGCGCGCCGCGCGCCGGTGCGCACCGCGCCACGCAAGGACCCCGACCGGCCAAGCCGCCTGCGGCTGTGGCTGAAGCGGCGCCGCGGGCTGTTGCGGCCGGCGGCGCTGTGGCTGATCGGCTTCGGGTTGCTCGGCGCCAGCGGCTACGCCGTCTATGCCGTGGACCCGGCCGGGCGCGTGCGCGCGGTGGTGGAGAATGCCGCGGAACTCGGCCTCGCCGCCGGGCTGGAAGTGGCGGAGGTTGTGGTGGAAGGCCGGGAGAATACGCCGCCCGACCTGATCCGGGGCGCCATCGGCGCGGAGCTGGGCGACCCCATGCTCGGCTTCTCGCCGAATGAGGCGCGGGAACGGCTGGAGACGATTGCCTGGGTCAAGGCCGCCCATGTGGAACGCCGCCTGCCGGGCACCATCCTGGTGCGGCTGACGGAACGCGAACCCTTCGCCATCTGGCAGCATCAGGGCCGTTTCGCGGTGATCGACCGCGCCGGGCTGGTGGTGGAGACGGAGACGCTGGACGCCTTCGGCCCGCTGCCGCTGGTGGTGGGCGCGGGCGCCGAAAAGCACGCCGCGGCGCTGTATGATCTGCTGCTGGCGCATCGCAACATCCTGGCGCGCACCCAGGCGCTGGTGCGCGTCGGCGAACGGCGCTGGAACCTGCGCCTGCACAGCGGCACGGATGTGCTGCTGCCGGAGGGGCATGAAGCGCCGGCGCTGAACCGGCTTTCGGAACTGCACTCGCGCAACGCACTGCTCGACCGGCCGCTGGTCGCCGTGGATATGCGCCTGCCGGACCGGCTGGTGGTGCGGCAGCAGCCGTTGGCGGAACAGCCCGTGGCGCCGGCGCGCCGCAATGCGACAAGGAGCACGCGCGGATGAACGCGCTGTCCCGCCTGCCCATCGGCGTGGAGCCGCCCAGCGAACGCCGCCGCCGCGGTGCGCGCAGCGGCGTGTTCGGCGTGCTCGATATCGGCACCACCAAGGTGGTCTGCCTGATCGCGCGCATCGAAGGCGATGGCGAACCGCGCGTGCTCGGCTTCGGCTGGCAGCGCGGCCGCGGCGTGAAGGGCGGTTCGATCATCGACCTGGAGGAAGCGGAACGTGCGGTGCGCGCCGCCGTCGGCCAGGCGGAGGAGATGGCGGACACGCAGCTCTCTGGCGCCATCGTCAACCTGTCCTGCGGTCAGCCGGATTCGCGGCTGGTGCATGTGCAGTGGCCGATCGGCGGCCGCGCGGTGACGGAGCAGGATCTGCGCGCCATCCTTACCGAAGGCCGCCGCCGCGGCACGGAAGACGGGCGGGAGACGGTGCATGGCTCCCCGGTATCCTTCACCGTGGATGCGACGCCCGGTGTCGAGGACCCGCGCGGCATGGTCTGCGACACGCTCGGCGCGCGGGTGCATCTGGTGGATGCGTCGCAGGCCGCCTTGCGAAACCTGGGCGCCTGCCTGGCGCGCTGCGACCTGGAGGTGGAGGAGCTGGTCTCCTCCCCGCTGGCCGCTGGCCTCGCCACGTTGGTGGAGGATGAGAAGCGCATCGGCTGCACCGTCATCGACATGGGCGGCGGTACTACCTCCCTCGCCGTGTTCAGCGAGGGGCAGTTGATCCACACCGCGCAGATTCCGGTCGGCGGCTGGCAGGTGACGAATGACCTGGCGCGCGTGTTGTCCACGCCCATCAACCACGCCGAACGCCTCAAGACGCTGCATGGCGGCGCCATGGGCGCGGCGGATGATGAGCGTGAGATGCTGCCCGTGCCGCTGGTCGGCGAGGATGAAGACCACATCGCCCGCGTGCCGCGCGCGATGATCGTCAACATCATCCGGCCGCGGCTGGAAGAAACCTTCGAATTCGTGCGCGAGCGGCTGGAAGCCGCAGGCGTCGCCAAGGAGGCCGGCACCCGCGTGGTGCTGACCGGCGGCGCCAGCCAGTTGATCGGCGCGCGTGAACTGGCGGCCCGCGTGCTGGACCGCCAGGTGCGGATCGGTCGCCCACGCAGCGTGCGTGGCCTGCCGGAAACCGCCGGCGGCCCGCCCTTCGCGGCCGCCATCGGGCTGCTCGCCTGGGGCGCCGGCGAAGGCCGGCCGCTGATCGACATCCTCCCCGGCACGGACCGGCATGGCCGGCTGCGCCGCTTCATCGAATGGCTACGGGTGCGAGTCTGATGCGCCCCGCTTCCCCTCACACTCCTCCTCTACGGCCTGACGCAAGGCTGAGCTTTCCAGGAAAGGCCCCGTTCATGACCCTCAACCTGACGATCCCGAACCAGCAGCACACCGATTTCAGCCCGCGCATCACCGTGGTGGGCGTCGGCGGCGGCGGCACCAATGCGGTGAACAACATGGTCACCATGGGTCTCGAGGGTGTCGAGTTCCTGGTCGCCAACACCGATGCGCAGTCTCTCCAGCACAGCAAGGCGGATCGCCGCGTGCAGCTCGGCTCCTACCTGACGCAGGGCCTGGGCGCCGGTGCCAAGCCGGAAATCGGCCGTGGCGCGGCGGAGGAAGCGGAGACCGAATTGGCGCGCCACCTGGAAGGCAGCCACATGGTCTTCGTCACCGCCGGCATGGGCGGCGGCACCGGCACCGGCGCGGCGCCGGTCATCGCCCGCATGGCGCGCGAGCGCGGCATCCTGACCGTCGGCGTGGTGACCAAGCCCTTCGACTTCGAGGGGCCGAAGCGCCGCAAGGCGGCCGATGCGGGCATCGAGGAACTGCAGCAATTCGTCGACACGCTGATCGTCATCCCGAACCAGAATCTTTTTCGACTCGCCAATGAGCGGACCACTTTTGCGGAAGCGTTCCGCATGGCGGACAACGTTCTGTACATGGGCGTGCGCGGCGTGACGGACCTGATGGTCAATCCGGGCCTGGTGAATCTCGACTTCGCCGATATCCGCACCGTGATGGCGGAGATGGGCAAGGCGATGATGGGCACGGGCGAGGCCGAGGGCGAAGGCCGCGCGGTGAAGGCCTCCGAGGAAGCGATCAGCAACCCGCTGCTGGAGGATACCTCCATGCACGGCGCGCGCGGCGTGCTGATCAACATCACCGGCGGCCTGGATATGACTTTGTTCGAGGTGGACGAGGCGGCCAACCGCATCCGCAAGGAGGTGGATGAGGAAGCCAATGTGATCTTCGGCTCCTCGGTCGATGAAAGCATGAACGGCCGCATCCGCGTCTCCGTCGTCGCCACCGGCATCGATGCGCGTGAGGCGCGGGAAGCCGAGCGGCCGAAGCTGGTCGCGGTGGGCGGCGGCGGCATGCTGCAGGCAGTGGGCAGCCACCAGGTGCCGCAGGGGCCGGTGCATGGCCAGGCGCCGCAGCCCGGCCTGCGGGCGCCGGCCGGCTTTACGCCGCGCGTCGCGGCCCAGCCGCAGCAGCCCCAGCATCCGGGTGGCGCGATGCGCCCGGCGCAGACCTATGCGGCACCGCAGCCGCTGCACCAGGCGCCGCAGCCCGCCGCCCCGATGGCCGAAGCCGCGCAGATGGCGGAAGCGCCGGTGAGCATGGCGCCGCAGGCCGAACCCGGGCTGCGGGCGCCGGCTGGCACCCGCCCGGTGGCGCCGATGCCGCAGCCGCAGCCGACCGGCGGGCTGAACAACCTGTTCCGCCGCGCCACCGGCCTGATGCGTCGCGACGTGCCGGAGGCGCCGGTGCAGCCCCAGCAGCAGCCGCGCATGGAGCCGGCGGCAGCACGGCCGGTGGCGGCGCCGGCGCAGCAGGATGAGATGGGTCTCGACATCCCGACCTTCCTGCGCCGCCAGAGCAACTGAGGCGAATAGGGCAAAAATAGGGCCATATCGCGTCGCAATATTTAAGTAATTTCAATGGCTTGCGACGTAATATGGAGAAACAAGGCTTGAATGGCGTGTCCCCGGGGAAAATGGCACTAAGCCCCTGGGCCGCCGCGTTTGGCAGCCCATCCTGATCGGCGAGGCCCGGGACACCGGGCGACCCATCGGGATCACGTCCGGGTGATAGGCCGCTTGGTGCGGTCGCGGCACAGGGCGGGTCAGGGACGCAAGGCGCACATGGACGGTTTCCTCCCGATCGATCGGAGACGGCGCAAGACGCTGAAGACGGCGATCGGCTGCGTCGGCGTCGGCCTGCATAGCGGGCGCCGCGTGACGCTGACGCTGCGGCCCGCCACTTCCGGCACCGGCATCCTGTTTCGTCGCACCGATCTTGGCATCGATATTCCCGCCCGCTTCGACCGCGTGGTGGATACGCGGCTCTGCACCGCGCTCGTCGCCGAAGGTGCGCCGCAGGCCCGTATCGGCACGGTGGAGCATGTGATGGCGGCGCTGGCCGGCAGCGGCATCACCGATGCGGTGGTGGATCTGGACGGCCCCGAAGTGCCGATCATGGACGGCTCCGCCGCGCCCTTCCTGTTCCTGATCGATTGCGCCGGCACCACCAGCCTGGACGCCCCCGCCCCGGTGATCGAGGTTCTGCGTCGCGTCCGGGTGGAAGAAGGTGAGGCCTTCGCCGAATTGCTTCCGGCCCAGATCCCGGGCTTCGAAGCGACGATGCAGATCGATTTCCCCGCCACCGCCATCGGCAGCCAGCAGGTCAGCCTGCGCCTGTCCCCGGCCGCCTTCCGCGCCGGCGTGGCGGATGCCCGCACCTTCACCCTGGCCGAGGACATCGCGCGCCTGCGCGCCGCCGGCCTAGCCCAGGGCGGCAGCCTGGACAATGCCATCGTGGTGGACGGCCCGCTGGTGCTGAACCCGGGCGGCCTGCGCCGGCCGGATGAATTCGTGCGGCACAAGCTGCTGGATGTGGTGGGCGACCTGGCCCTGGCCGGGGCTGCGCTGTCCGCGCGCTTCATCGGCCACCGCTCCGGCCATGCGCTGAACAACCAGCTGCTGCGGGCGCTGTTCGCGGACCATGGCGCCTGGCGGATGGTGGATGGTGATCTGCCGATGGACGGAGTCGCAACCCGGCTGCCCGCCGCCGCCGCCCCGGCCGTGGCCTGAAGCCGGCCTTCCTGCCCCTCGGAAAGCAGGGTGAAGTGACAGGCCGCGCGCTTTGCCATAGATCAGCATCAGACACACGGCGGCGACCCATGCCTTGCCGTGACCATGCCGTGGCATGGTATAGGGAAGCCCCATGCCTGACCGGTGCGCGATGCTTCGACGCCTTCTGCCCCTGATCCTCATCCTGCCCATGGCCGCCTGTTCGGCCTGGGACGGGCGCATGAACTCGCTCGGTTCGCCGCGCGCCAGCACGCCTGGCGCCAGCGGCCAGGACAGCTCCGCCGAAGGGCTCTACGCTCAGGGCATGGAAGCCCTGACCGCGGAACGCTATCAGCGCGCGGTCGAACTGTTCGACATGGTGGAGCGTGAGCACCCCTATTCGACCTTCGCCACCAACGCGAAGCTGATGTCCGCCTATGGCGAGTACATGCGGAACCGCTACACGGAGGCGCTCGGCGCGCTGGACCGCTTCATCCAGCTGCATCCGGCGCATCGTGACATCGCCTATGCCTATTACCTGCGGGCGCTGAGCTATTACGAGCAGATCAACGACATCCAGCGCGACCAGCGGACCACGGAACTGGCCATGGCGGCGCTGCAGGATGTCTCGAACCGCTTCCCCAACACGCCCTATGCGCGCGATGCGCGGCTGAAAATGGACCTGGCGCGGGACCATCTGGCGGGGCGGGAGATGACGATCGGCCGCTTCTACCAGACGCGCCGCCTGCACACCGCCGCCATCGGCCGCTTCCGCCGGGTGGTGGATGAATACCAGACCACCAACCACGTACCGGAGGCGCTGCACCGCCTGACCGAGCTGTACCTGACCATGGGCCTGGTGGATGAGGCGCGGCGTACGGCTGCCGTGCTCGGCCACAACTACCCCGGCAGCCCCTGGTACCAGGACAGCTACGCGCTGCTGGTGGATGGCGCGGAGGGTACCGAATCGAACCGGCCCGGCTTCGTCCGCCGCGTGGTCGGGTCCATCTTCTGACGCCGCGCGCGCGGTTGGCGAGATGCTGACCTCGCTCGCGATTCGCGATGTCGTGCTGATCGAGCGTCTGGATCTGGGCTTCGGCCCGGGCCTGACGGTGCTGACGGGCGAGACGGGCGCGGGCAAATCCATCCTGCTGGACAGTCTCGGCCTGGCGCTCGGCGCGCGGGCCGAAAGCGGGCTGGTGCGCAGCGGCCAGGCGCAGGCCAGCGTCGCCGCGGCCTTCGCGCCGGCAGACCCGCACCCGGCGCGCAGCCTGCTGGTGGAACAGGGGATTGACGCAGAGGACGAAATTGTGCTGCGGCGCATCGTCACCGCCGATGGCCGGTCCCGCGCCTTCGTCAATGACCAGCCGGTGGGGCTGGCGCTGCTGCGCCGCCTCGGCGCGCTGCTGGTCGAGGTGCAGGGCCAGCATGACCAGGTCGGGCTGACCGATTCGACCAACCATGCCGGGCTGCTCGATGCCTCCGGCGGGCTGGAGAAGCTGCGCGCCGCCAGCGGCACCGCCCATAAGGCGTGGCGGGAGGCGGAGCGGGCGCTGGCGGAGGCGCGGGAGCGCATTGCCGCCGCGCAGCGCGACGAGGATTTCCTGCGCCACGCCGTCTCCGAACTGGAAAGCTTGGCCCCGGTGGAGGGCGAGGAGGATGACCTCGCCGCCGAACGCCAACGCCTGCAACAGGGGGAACGGCGCGGCGAGTCGATTGCCGAAGCCCTGTCCAGCCTGCAGCCGCGCGACCGCCGCAGCGCCAACCCCGCCAATGCCCTGCGCGGCGCCGCCCGCGCCCTGGAACGCCTGCCGGCGCCGAATACGGATGCGGAGCCGGCGCTGGAGGCCATCGGCCGGGCGCTGGATGCGCTGGCCGAGGCCGAGACGGCGCTGGAACGCCTGGTGCAGGATGCAGCACCGGATCCGCGCCGGCTGGAACAGGTGGAGGAACGGCTATTCGCGCTGCGCGCCGCGGCCCGCAAGCATCTGGTGCCGGTGGTCGAATTGCCGGCGCTGCTGGCCTCCCTGAAGGACCGGCTGGCGGCGCTGGATGCCGGAACCGGCCAGGTGGCCGAGGCGGAAGCGCGGCTGGCCGCCGCCCGCACCGCCTACCTCGCCGCCTCCGGCCGGCTGACGGAAGCGCGGCGGGAGGCGGCGGCGAAGCTGGAGAAGGCGCTCGGCCGCGAATTGCCGCCGCTGAAGCTGGATCGCGCCCGGCTGGTGGTCGATGTGGCCGCGAAGCCGGAAGCGGCCTGGGGGCAGGATGGGGTGGACCGGGTGACCTTCCTGGTCTCCACCAACCCCGGCCAGGCGCCGGGCGCGCTAGACAAGGTGGCCTCGGGTGGTGAGCTCTCGCGCCTGATGCTGGCGCTGAAGGTGGTGCTTGCGCGCGGGTCCCCGGTGCCGACGCTGGTCTTCGACGAGGTGGATAGTGGCGTTGGCGGCGCCACCGCGGCGGCGGTGGGCGAACGCCTGCTGCGGGTGGCGGAGCGGTTGCAGGTGCTGGTGGTGACGCATTCGCCGCAGGTTGCCGCGCGCGGCAGCCGGCATCTGTCCGTCGCGAAATCGGTGAAGGCCGGGCGCGCGGAGACGCGCGTGACGCCGCTGGATGCACCGCAGCGGCGGGAGGAGATCGCCCGCATGCTGGCCGGCGAGCATGTGACGGAGGCGGCGCGAATGGCCGCCGACAGCCTGCTGGCCGGTGGGCTGCTGTGACCGCGCCCAGCCTGCGTGCCCTGGACGCGTTGACGGAGGAGGAAGCCGCCGCCGAACTCGCCGCGCTGGCCGCCGAGATCGCGCATCACGATGCGGCCTATCACGCCAAGGACGCACCGGAGATCAGCGACGCGGCGTATGACGCGCTGGTCCGTCGCAACCGCGCCATCGAGGCGCGTTTTCCGGGGCTGATCCGCGAGGACAGCCCGAGCCGCCAGGTGGGCGCCGAGACGGCCGAGGGCTTTGCCAAATTGCGGCACGGCGTGCCGATGCTGTCGCTCGACAATGCTTTTGGCGATGCCGATTTCCTCGAATTCACCGCCTCCGTCCGGCGCTTCCTGCGGCTGGATGCCGAGGAACCTCTCGCCTTCGTGGGGGAGCCGAAGATCGACGGGCTCTCGATCAACCTGCTCTATGAAAACGGCGCCTTCATCCGCGGGGCCACGCGTGGCGACGGGATGGAAGGCGAGGACGTCACCCGCAACCTGCTGACGCTGCCGGAAGCCGAGTTGCCGCGCCGGCTGAAGGGCGAGGCGCCGGACCGCATCGAGATTCGCGGCGAGGTCTTCATGGAGAAGGCCGATTTCCTCGCCTTCCGCGCGCAGCAGGCACAGGCTGCGGCGGAGCGGGAAGAACGGCGGGAGCGCGGCGAGAGGCTGGGCCCGGCCATTGTGGTTCCGGTCAATCCGCGCAACGCGGCGGCCGGTTCGCTGCGGCAGCTCGACCCGGAGGTCACCGCGAAACGTCCGCTGAAACTGTTCGCCTATGCCATGGGCGAGGCCAGCGCGGCGCCGGCGGAGACACATGCCGGCTGGCTGGACCAGCTTCGCGCCTGGGGCTTCCGGGTGAACCCGGCCTCCGAGACATTGGCGGGCGAGGAGGCCGCGCTGGCCTTCCAGAAGCGCATGGCGGAGGGCCGCGCGGCGCGGCCCTATGACATCGATGGCGTCGTCTACAAGCTGGACCGGCTGGATTGGCAGCGGCGCCTTGGCTTCGTCGGCCGCGCACCACGCTGGGCCATCGCCTGGAAATTCCCGGCCGAGCAGGCGGAGACGGTGCTGCTGGATATCGAGATCCAGGTCGGCCGCACCGGGGCGCTGACGCCGCGCGCGGTGATGCAGCCGGTGGGTGTCGGCGGCGTCATGGTCACCCATGCCAGCCTGCACAATGAGGACGAGATCGCGCGGAAGGATGTGCGGATCGGCGACACGGTGGTGCTGCAACGCGCCGGCGATGTGATTCCGCAGATCGTTTCCGTGGTGCTGGAGAAGCGGCCGGCGGGCGCTGAGCCTTTCGCCTTCCCCGATCGCTGCCCGGCCTGCGGAAGCCACGCCATCCGCCCGAATGGGGAGGTGGTGAAGCGCTGCACCGGCGGGCTGATCTGCCCGGCGCAGACGGTGGAACGCCTGATCCACTTCGCCCGCCGCAACGCCATGGATATCGAGGGGCTGGGCGAGGAGAACATCCAGGCGCTGCACGCGGCCGGCCTGGTGAAGACGCCAGCCGACATCTTCCGCATCAAGGACCATGCCGAGACGATTCGCGGCCGGGAAGGCTGGGGCGCGAAAGCCGGCAAGGATGCGAAGCGGCTGACCAATCTGCTGGCCGCGATCGAGGCGCGGCGCCGCGTGCCGCTGGAACGCTTCATCTTCGCGCTGGGCATCCGCCGCATCGGCGAGGCGAATGCCAAGCTGCTGGCGCGCCATTTTCACTCGTTCGCCGAATGGCGCGCGAAGATGATCGCGGCGACGGTCATTGGCTCCGAGGCACGGGAGGAATTGGGTTCCATCCAGGGCATAGGCCCCGCGATCGCCACCGAACTCGCCGAGTTCTTCGTGGAGGAACGCAACCGCGCGGCGCTGGACGAGCTGGCACGGGAGGTGACGCCGGAGGATGCGGTGATGACCGCCGCCGCCGACAGCCCCTTCGCCGGGCGCGTCATCGTCTTCACCGGATCGCTCGAAACCCTGTCCCGCGACGAGGCGGAGGCGCAGGCGGAACGCCTCGGCGCCAAGGTGACGAAAAGCGTGTCTAAGAAGACCGATTTCGTCGTCGTCGGCGCCGATGCCGGCAGCAAGGCGAAGAAGGCGGCGGAGCTGGGGCTGCGGGTGCTGACGGAAGCCGAGTGGCGGGAGATGGCGGGGCTGGGCTGAGCCGCTTGCGCCCTGCCCGGGCGCCACGTAATCCGGCCTCATGTCCGCCTTCATGATCGCTGCGCTGATGCTCTCGGTCGCAGCCTATCTCCACACCGTCTCCGGCAAGCTGGGCATGCGCCTGGCAAACCCGACGGCCGAGGTGCTCTGGCGCGTCGTGTCCTTCGTGGCCATGATCGTCTGGGTCGTGCTGATCCTGCGCGGCTTCATGACCCGGCATTGGTCGGATGCAACGGCGGCGCTGCTGGGGTCCTTCGCGTTGAACTGGTGGTTCGGGCATCGCGGGCCGAAGCCGGGCTGGCCGATCGTCTCCCTGCTGTTCGCGTTGGTCGGGCTGGGGCTGGCGACCTGGTCCTTCCTCTACGAATAGGGCGGCAGGTCGAGGCGCCAGGCCTCGGCATCCAGCTCCGAGACCGGGAAGCGCTGGCAGACCAGCGGATCATGGCCCGGGATCACCAGGCTTTCATCGCCACCCGCCAGCGCCCGCGCGCGCCGCCAGCCCTGCACCATGGCGCCAAGGTCGTAGACGATGGGGAACGGGTTTTCCCGCGCCATGTTGGCGTAGTAGTGGCTGGCGTCGCCGGCAATCACCAGCGGGCCGCGCGCGGTCGCCACGCGGACCATCTGCAAGCCGTCCGAATGGCCGCCGATTCCGTGCAGCGTGACGCCTTGCGCCACCTCCCCTTCCCCATCGTGGAAGCGCACGCGGTCGGCGTAGACGGCGCGGACCAGGCGGACCACGTCCTCCACCTCGAAGGGGTGGCGCAGGCAGTGGCTGCACATGTGGCGGCCGGTGGCGAAGGCCACCTCGCGGTCCTGGATGTGGAAGGTGGCGTTCGGGAACAGGCCGAGATTGCCGGCGTGGTCGTAATGCAGATGCGTCACCACCACGTCGCGGATCGCCTCCGCCGAGGTACCCAAGGCACGCAAACATTCCTCCACCGGGCGCAGGATGGCGCGGCCACGGCGGGCGGCGGTGGCGGCGTCGAAGCCGGTATCGACCAGGATTTCCCGGCCCTCGGGACCACGCAGCAGCCAGACGAAATAGTCCATCGGCATGGCGTCATGCGCGTCCTCGACGGGCATGATGAAATTGGCCTGGGCGTTGCGGTCGTGTTGCGCGTAGCGCAGCGCGAAGACCTGCCACATGGGGTCAGCCCTTTCGGTCGTGGAGTTCGCCAGCGGCCAATGCCTCGCTGAACCGCGCGGCGGCCGTATGGTCCTGGCCCGCGCCGAGCAGCGCGGCGGCCGCCGCCCACAATTCCCGCGTCTGCGCGGCGAGCGGGGCCGGCGTTGCGGTCTCGCGGCCGACCTGGAGCGCGATGGACAGGTCCTTCACCATCAGATCCAGCCCGAAGCCGGAGTTGAACTTTCTTGAAAGCACGAACTGCTTCAGCTTGCGCTGCGTGCTGTTGTTCATGCCGGTGGAGGCGTTCAGCACATCCACCATCACGGCCGGGTCCAGGCCGAAGCGGCTGCCGATCAGCAGCGCCTCCACGCTCACCAGGAATCCCGCGGCGCTGACCAAATTGTTCAGCGCCTTCATCGCCTGGCCGGCGCCGATATCCCCGCAGCGGGTGATGGTGGTGCCCATGACGCGCAGCAGCGGGTCGACGCGGTCCAGCGCCACCGCCTCGCCGCCGGTCATGATGGCGAGCTCGCCGGTCTCGGCACGGGCGACGCCGCCGGAGACGGGGGCATCCACCATGGCCACGCCGAGCGCCGCGAGGTCGGCGGCCATGGCGCGGGTGGCGGAGGGTTCGCCGGAAGACATTTCCACCACCACCGCACCGCGCTTCAGGGCCGGGCCGATGGCGG
Organism: Falsiroseomonas sp. E2-1-a4; assembly: GCF_051433165.1. Taxonomy (NCBI): domain Bacteria; kingdom Pseudomonadati; phylum Pseudomonadota; class Alphaproteobacteria; order Acetobacterales; family Roseomonadaceae; genus Falsiroseomonas; species Falsiroseomonas sp. E2-1-a4. The sequence continues at coordinate 166,188 of NZ_JBHMFS010000008.1, forward strand.
CCAGCACGGCGGCGACGTCGCGGCTGGTGGGCAGCATGGTGATGATGGCGTCGGCGCCCTCTGCCGCCTCGGCCGCCGTGGCGGCGGCGGTGCCGCCGTGGCGGCTGGCGAAGTCGGCGGCGCGGCCGGGCACGGCATCCTGCACCGTCACGGCAAAGCCGGCCTCGATCAGGCGGCGCGCCATCGGCCAGCCCATGCTGCCGATGCCGATGAAGCCGATGCGGCCGATCGTGGCTTCCATGCCATTTCCCCCTCTTGTCCCGGCAAGGCTGGCGGCGTCAGCTTCGGGGGTCAAGCGGAGGGGAGGATCAGGCATGTTCGAGGGCTTCACCGAAGAACGGCGCGCGGGTGATGGCGTGACGCTACGGCTGCGGCGGGGTGGCGAGGGTCCGCCGCTGTTGCTGCTGCATGGCAACCCGCAGACCCACATGATGTGGCACAAACTGGCACCGGTGCTGGCGCAGCGCTTCACCGTGATTTGCCCGGATCTGCGCGGCTATGGATTTTCGGACAAGCCCTCGCCTTCCGCGGACCATGCGCCCTACGCCAAGCGGGCGATGGCGGCGGATATGCTTGCGCTGATGCAGGGCCTCGGCTTTCCGGAATTCCAGGTGGTTGCGCATGACCGGGGGGCGCGTGTTGCGCATCGGCTGGCGCTGGATGCGCCGCAGGCGGTGCAGCGGCTTTGCGTGATGGACATCGTCCCCACGCTGCATCACTTCGAGAATGCGGATATGGATTTCGCGCTCGGTTACCATCACTGGTTCTTCCTGGCCCAGCCGCATCCGAAGCCGGAGCGCATGATCCTGCGCGACGTGGAGGATTGGTTCACCGGCCACACGAGCCGCGGTCAGCATGGCGATGTCTTCGCCCCCGCGGCACGCGCCGACTACATCGCGGCACTGCACCAGCCCGGCACGGTGATGGGCATCTGCGAGGATTATCGCGCCGCCACCACCATCGACTTGGCGCATGACCGCGCCAGCCGCGCGGCGGGGCAGAAGGTGGAATGCCCGCTGCTGGCGCTGTGGGGCGCCAAGGGCAAGATCGAGGTCTGGTACGACGCGCTGTCAGTCTGGCGCGACTACGCGAGCGGCCCGCTCAGCGGGCACAGCGTGAACTCGGGGCATTATCTGGCGGAGGAAGCGCCGGAAGAAGTGCTTGCGGCGCTGGAGGGGTTTCTGGTGCGCTGACGCTCAGCCGAACTGGGATTCGGGCAGGATGAAGGGCAGGTCGGTGTCGCCGGTCGCGGCACCGAAGCCGGTCAGCAAGGCGTGGACCTGGCCGCGATGATGCGTCTGGTGGTTGAAGAGATGCGTGACCAGCACCCAGCGCGGCCGGCTGATCTCGCGGCCCAGGGACCCGCTGAACCAGCCGAGCGGCCCCTCCAGCCAGGCGGGCTCCAGCGCCCCGGCCCAGACCTCGATCCGCGCATCCAGATCCTGCCGTGCCGCCTGCATCGCGGACCAGTCCGGGTGCAGCGCGGGGCTGTCCTTGATTCCGCCGCCCGGCGCGGGCCAGCCGGCGAATCGCGACATCCAGATGGCGTCGCCCCACATCAGGTGGCTCAGCGTGGCGTGGATGGAGCCGAAGAAGGCGCCGCGATCCGCGCGCCGCTGCGCATCGCTCAACGTGGAAGCAGCCACGAACACACGCAAATTCATCTCGGCGTTGTAAGCGGCCATCAGGCGCACCCACGCCACCGTGACCATCACACATTCTTCCAGAAGAAGACCGTGTCGCAGGGGCTGCGGTCCGGCCACAGCGCGTAGCCCGGGATCACGCCGAGTTCGACCCAGCCGAGCTCCCGGTACAGCGCCTCCGCTGCCTCCCCCTTCGCCGTGTCCAGCACCAGCAGGCGGCGGCCGATGCCGCGGGCGGTCTGCTCGGCGCGGCGCATCAGCGCGCGGGCGACGCCGCGGCGGCGAGCGGCGGGGTCCACCAGCAGCTTGGCAATCTCCGCCCGGTGCGGCTGGTTCTGCGGCATGTCGAGCATGAGCTGCACCGAGCCCACCAGCACCCCATCCACCCAGGCCGCCAGCAGCACGCGTTTGCCGAGCGCCACGTCGGAGGACACGCGTTTGAAGAAGTCCCGCGCCACGGCAGGCGCCAGCGGCGGGAAGAAGGACACGCTGGCGCCGGTCTCGACGCAGTTCACCAGGATGCGGGCGAGCTGCGTCTCGGCGCTCGCGGCGGCGGCAGCATCCAGCGCCTCCACCACCAGGCCACGCAGCGGCTTGGTGTAGCGGAATTCAAGGCTGTTCGAGACGTCGTCCAGGATGCGGATGGAGCCCTGCCGCACATAGCCGGTCTTCTCATAGAAGCGATGCGCCGCCTCGAACCGCGTATCGGTCCACAGCACCAGGCGTTCCGCGCCGGCATCGCGCGCATGCGATTCGGCCGTCGTCAGCAGGCGTTGCGCGAGGCCGGTGCCGCGCGCGGCCTTCGCCACATAGACGCGGCAGATCTCCCAGGCCTGGTCATCGCCGAGCGGCCTGGTGGCCGCCATGCCGATGATCCGGCCATCCTGTTCCGCCGCCCAGAGCGCGCCGCCCGCTTCCGCGAAATAGGTCGCGAGCGCGCGCAGCTCCGGCACTTCCCCATCCACGTCGAGCACGCAGTTGGGGTATTCGGCCCAGCAATCGCCGACGAGGGTGATGAAGCCCTCCGCATCCTCGTCGCGGCCGGGTCTGAGCGTCATGCGAGGCCCTTGCAGAACTCCTGGATGCGCGTGCAGGCCTCCCGCAGGCTGTCCGTATCCGTGGCGTAGGAGATGCGGACATAGGGGCTCATGCCATAGGCCGAGCCCTGCACCAGCGCGACATGCGCTTCCTCGATCAGCGCGAGGGCGAAGTCCGTATCCGTCTCGATCCTGCGGCCACCCTTGCTGGTCTTGCCGAGGCAGCCGGCGATGTTCGGGAAGACGTAGAAGGCGCCTTCCGGCTTGTGGCACTGGATGCCCGGCGCCTGGCTCAGCATTTCCACCACCAGGTCGCGGCGTTCCTTGTAGATGGCCGCGCGTTCCTTCACGAAATCCTGCGGGCCATCCAGCGCCGCGACGGCGGCCGCCTGGCCCACCGTGCTGATGCCGGAGGTGAGCTGGCTCTGCATGTTCACCATCGCCGCGATCAGGTTCTTCGGCCCGCCGCAGAAGCCGACGCGCCAGCCGGTCATCGCGTAGGTCTTGGACACGCCGTTGACCGTCAGCACGCGGTCCTTCAGCCGCGGCTCGACTTCTGCGATGGTGCAGAATTCGAAGCCGTCATAGACCATGTGCTCATACATATCGTCCGTCATCACCCAGACATGCGGGTGGCGCAGCAGAACCTCGGCGATCGCCTTCATGTCCTCGCGCGAGCAAGCGGCACCGGTCGGGTTGTTCGGGAAATTCAGGATCAGCCACTTGGTCTTCGGCGTGATCGCCGCTTCCAGATCCTCCGGCCGCAGCTTGAAGCCGTTGTTCTGCGGGCAGGTGACGGGCACCGGCTTGCCGGTGGCGAGCTTCACCATATCCGCGTAGGAAATCCAGAACGGCGCCGGGATCAGCACCTCATCTTCCGGATCGCAGGTGCCGAGCAGGGCGTTCATTATGACCTGCTTGCCGCCATTCGAGATCAGGATCTCGTCCAGCGCGTAGTCCAGGTTGTTGTCGCGCTTGAACTTGCGCTGCACCGCCTGCTTCAGCGCCTTGGTGCCATCCTGCGGCGGATACTTGGTGTCGCCCGACAGGGCCGCCTGGTAGGCGGCGTCGATGGCGTGGCGGGGGGTGTCGAAATCCGGCTCACCGATCGCCAGGCTGATGACCTTGATGCCCTTGGCGGCGAGTTCGCGGCCCTTGGCGGTCATGACCGCGGAGGCGGAAAGCTCAATATCTTTCAGACGATTGGCGAGCGCGGGCATTTTTTCGGATGACTCCTGGCGAAGGAGCACAAGTTAGTCCCGGATGGGCCGTTGCTCAATCCGTGGGCGGGCGTGCCATGACCCAGTCGTATGGCTGTTCCCCCACCAGCACGAAGCCCTGACGTTCCCAGAAGCGGCGGGCGGGGCTGTCCTTCAGCACCTCGATGGCGAAGCGCCGGCCCGGATGCAGGGCCAGGGCCTGGGTCACGATGGCGGCGCCGAGGCCCCGGCCCTGCAACTCCGGCTCCAGATAAAGGCTGTGCAGGTCCACGGCGTCCGGCCCCGCCTCCAGCTCGATGCAGCCGAGGACCTGGCCTTGATCCTCGATGAGCAGCATGCCGCCGCCGGCGAAAGCGGCCTCCATGCGGGCGCGCCGGCGCGCCGGGTCCCAGCGGCCGACGCGTTCCAGATGCGACCGCATGACGCGGATGGACAGGTCCAGCAGCGCCTCGAAATCCGCCCCGGTGGCAGGGCGGAAGGCGAAGGTCACTTCAAGGCGGCGCAGAAATCCTGGATGCGGGTGCAGGCCTCGGTCAGCGTCGCGTCGTCGGTCGCGTAGCTGATGCGGATATGGCCCGGGAACATGAAGGCCGCCCCGTGCACCGCCGCCACACCCTTCTCATCCAGCAGGGCCAGGCAGAAGGCCTCGTCGCTGTCGATCTTTGCCCCGCCAGCGCTGGTCTTGCCGAGGCAACCGCGGACGTCCGGGAAGACGTAGAAGGCGCCTTCGGGCATCGGGCAGCGCATGCCCTCGGCCTTGTTCAGCATGCCGACCACGAGGTTGCGCCGGCGTTCGAAGGCCTGGCGCATTTCCTCCACGCTGTCCTGCGGCCCGGTCAGCGCCTCGATCGCCGCGGCCTGGCTGATCGAGCTGGTGTTGGAAGTGGACTGGCTCTGCAGCTTGTCCATCGCCTTGATGAGCTGGATCGGCGCGCCGGCAAAGCCGATGCGCCAGCCGGTCATGGCATAGGCCTTGGAGCAGCCATTCATGGTGACGGTGCGATCCTTCAACCGAGGCTCTACCTCCACCACCGTCGCCGGCTTCATGCCGTCATAGGCCAGCTTCTCGTAAATATCGTCGGAAAAGATCCAGACATCCGGATGGCGCAGCAGCACATCCGTCAGCTCCTTGAGCTGGGCGGCGTTGTAACCGGCGCCGGTCGGGTTGCAGGGGTTGTTCAGGATCAGCCACTTGGTCTTGGGCGTGATTGCGGCCTCCAACTGCTCGCCCGTCATGCGGAACCCTTGGTTCGGGCCGCAGGGGACGATCACGGGCGTGCCCTCGGCGAGCGCCACGATGTCCGGGTAGGAGACCCAGCAGGGGGCCGGGATGATCGCCTCGTCACCCGCATTGATGGTGGCGACCAGCGCATCGAAGATCACCTGCTTGCCGCCGGTGGCGACCAGGATTTCCTCCGGCGTGTAGTCGATGCCGCTGTCGCGCTTGAACTTCTGGCAGATGGCGCGGCGCAGCTCGACGGTCCCTGCGACATCGGTATACCGCGTCTCGCCCCGCTCGATGGCGGCTATGGCCGCGTCCTTGATGTTGCGCGGCGTCTCGAAATCCGGCTCGCCGACCGAGAGGGAAATGATGTCCCGCCCCTGCGCCTTCAGCGCGCGGGCCTTGCCGGTCATGGCAATGGTCTGCGACGGCGAGATGCGGTTCAGGCGATCGGCGATGAGGTTCATGGCGGTTCCCGGAGTCCCTGCCCACCCCCGCGGGGCGGCGCCACTTTTCCTAAACCTGGGCGCCGGGCACGTCCACATCTGTGCGGCCTCTATTGCAGGCGGAGCGGCCGGTAGCCCTGGAAGGTGAAGCCCTTTTCCCGCATGCAGGCGGTGCGATGCGCCTCCCGCGCTCCGGTTGCGATATCGACCATGTCGTAGCGCGCGGGGCGGTAGCGTTCGCTGGTCCGGCAGCGTTCGCGGTCGCCATCGCGCCAGCAATTCCGCTCTCGCTCGATGCGGGCGGGGGCCACCTGCTGCCAGACCATATGCGGCGGCACCGCCATCTGGGCTTCGGCCCCGCAGGCGGCGTTCATCGCATCCGCCTCCGCCTCCGATGTGCCGGGGCGGGCCCAGCGTTCGGCGCAGGCCGATAGCAGAGGGATCAGCAGCAGCAGCAGGAACAGGGGGCGCATGAACCTAATCTGGCACTGATTCATGGAGAAACCAGGGCCGATCATCGCCGCCGCACCAGGCGCAGGGCCAGGGTCAGCGCCACCCCCCCCACCACCACCAGCACCGTCGCCAGCGCATACAATTCCGGCGTCAGGCCGAGCCGGACGGTGGAGAAGATCACCATCGGCAAGGTGGAGGCGCCGGGGCCGGAGACGAAGCTGGCGATCACCAGGTCATCCAGCGACAGGGTGAAGGCCAGCAGCCAGCCGGCGGCAATGCCGGGCGCGATCAGCGGCAGGGTGATGACGGCGAACACCTTCCACGGCCGGGCGCCGAGGTCCATCGCCGCTTCCTCCAGGCTCAGGTCGAAATCCGCCAGCCGCGACTGCACCACCACCGCCACATAGGCCGCGCCGAAGGTGGCATGGGCGATGGCGACCGTGCTGGCGCCGCGGCCGGCGGGGAAGCCGAAGACGGATTCCATCGCCACGAACAGCAGCAGCAGGGACAGGCCGGTGATTACCTCCGGCATCACCAGCGGTGCGGCCATGACGGCGCCAAACCCGGCCCGCCCCCGGAACCGCCCGAAGCGCGCCAGCGCGAAGCCCGCCAGCACGCCGAGGATGGTCGCCATGGTGGCGGAGATGGCGGCGATGCGCAGCGACAGGCCGAGCGCGCCCATCAGCACCTCGTTCCGCCACAGGCTGTCGTACCAGCGCAGTGAGAAGCCGGTGAAGGTGGTGACCATGCGGCTGTCGTTGAAGGAGAACAGCACCATCAGCAGGATCGGCAGATACAGGAAGGCGAAGCCCAGCCCGAGCGGAATGGCCAACCGGCCGATACCCCTCACTTCCCGGCCCGCCACTGAAACAGCGCAATGGGCAGCACCAGCGCCGCCAGCAGCACGATGGCCAGCGCCGAGGCCAGCGGCCAGTCGCGATTCTGGAAGAACTCCGTCCACAACACGCGCCCGATCAACTGCGCCCCGGGCCCGCCGAGCAATTCAGGGATCACGAACTCCCCCACCGCCGGGATGAAGACCAGCAGGAAGCCGGCAACGATGCCGGGCAGCGACAGCGGCAGCGTGACTTGCAGGAAGGCCCGCCAAGGCGGCGCGCCGAGATCCTCCGCCGCCTCCAGCAATGACGGATCGAGCTTCGACAGCGTGGCGTAAAGCGGCAGCACCATGAAGGGCAGGTAGCAATAGGTGATGCCGATATACATCGCCGTGTCGGTGTAGAGCAGCGGGATGGGCTCCGCGATCACCCCCAGCGTCAGCAACGCACCATTCAGCCAGCCCTGGTCCTGCAGGATGCCGATCCAGGCCGTGACGCGCAGCAGGAAGCTGGTCCAGAAGGGCAGGATCACCAGCATCAGCAACAGGTTCCGCCGATGCTCCGGCGCCCGCGCGATCGCCAGGGCCATGGGGTAGCCGATGAACAAGCAAAGCGTGGCGGAAACCGCGGCGACGCGCAGACTGCGAAGATAGGCGTCGAGGTAGTAGGAATCCTCCAGCAACAGTTGAAAGTTCGCCAGGTTGAGTTGCAGCACAGCGGTCGCCTCGCCGGACCAGCGCAGCAGCGGCGCGTAAGGCGGCAGGCCCTCGCTGGGTTCGGCAAAGGCGATGGAAAGCACGAAGGCAAAGGGCACGACGAAGAACAACGCCATCCAGACCCAGGGCAGTGCCAGCACCAGGCGGCGGCGCACCCGCGGCGTCACTCGGGCAGCACCATGCTGGCCTGGCGGTCCCAGGTGACGGCCACCGTATCCTCCCAATCCACCGGGCGTTCGGTGCGACGGCGGAGGTTGGGCTGGCTGACGCGCACTTCCTTGCCGTTTTCCAGCACCACGTAATACAGGAAGAAATCGCCGTAATAGCCGATGTCCCGCACGCGCCCGACCAGGCGGTTGTCGCCGAGCGGCGTGCCGGGTGCGACACGCTCGATCCGCATGCGTTCGGGCCGCAGCGCCACGAAGACGCGGGCACCCAGCGGCTTGCTGGCGGCGGGCTCCGCCAGGATGTCGAAATCCAGCTCCGAACTGCCGATGCGAACGCCTTCGGCATCGACGCCCTCGACAACGCCTTCCAAAATATTGGCGGTGCCGAGGAATTCCGCGGTAAAGCGGCTGTTGGGGAATTCATAGACGTCGGACGGCGTACCCACCTGCGCCAAGGTGCCGCGATCCATCACGGCGAGGCGTGTTGCCATGGTCATCGCCTCCTCCTGGTCATGGGTGACGATGACGAAGGTGGTGCCGGTGCGTTCCTGGATATTTATCAACTCGAACTGCGTGGATTCACGCAGGTTCTTGTCGAGCGCCGAAAGCGGCTCATCCAGCAGCAGCAGTTTTGGGCGCTTGGCCAGCGCGCGCGCCAAAGCCACGCGCGCGCGCTGGCCACCCGAAAGCGCCGCGGGCTTGCGATCGCCAAAGCCCTCCATCTTCACCATGGCCAGCATCTCCGCCACGCGGTCGCGGATGAGGGTCTTCGCAGCCCCCTCCTGCTTCAACCCGAAGCCGATATTCTGCGCCACGCTCATATGCGGGAACAGCGCGTAGGACTGGAACATCATGTTCACCGGCCGCGCATAGGGCGGCACGCCGGCCATGTCCTGCCCATCCAGCACGATGCGCCCGGCATCGGGCTCCAGGAACCCGGCCAGGCAGCGCAGCAGCGTGGATTTGCCGGAACCCGAGCCGCCCAGCAGTGCGAACAGCTCACCGCGATAGATCGGCAGGCTCACCTCATCCAGCGCGACGAAATCGCCGAAGCGCTTCGTCAGCTTCTCGATGCGCAGGAAAGGCTCCGCGGCGGGGTCGCGCCAGGGCTCCGCTGCGCCAGGTCGCTCCGCGAGGCTCACCGCCCCGCCTTGAAGCGCGCCCACATGCGGTTGCGCGTGCGCTCCGCCGCCTGCGCCACCGGGCCGATGGTGAAGAAGCGCGCTTGCATCGCCTCGGGCGGGAACACGGCCGGGTCGGCCGCCACATCCGGCGCCACAAGCGCGCGGCTGGCGGGCACGCCGTTGGGGTAGCGCACATGGTTGGTGATGGAGGCCATCACATCCGGCTGCAGCAGGAAGTTGATGAAGGCGTGCGCATTCTCCGGGTTTGGCGCATCGGCCGGAATCGCCAGCAGGTCGAACCAGAGCTGCGCGCCCTCATTCGCCGCGACATAGCTGACGGCGACACCCCGATCCGCCTCCTTCGCCCGGACGCTGGCCTGGATGGCATCGCCCGAATAGGCGAAGGCGAGGCAGGTCTGGCCACTCGCCAGCGCCTCGATCGTGCCGCCGGTCGAGAAGCTGCGGATGAAGGGCCGCACTGCCATCAGCGTGCGCTCCACCTCACGCAGATCGGCCGCATCGGTGCTGTCCGGGTTCTTGCCGAGATAGCGCAGCACGGTCGGGATCACGTCGGACGCGCTGTCCATCATGCTGATGCCGCACCGCGCGATGCGGCGCGCATGGGCAGGGTCGAAGATCAGCCGCAGACTGTCCATCGGCGCATCCGGCGCCAAGGCCTGGATGCGCGCCGCATTCACCCCAAGCCCGATGCTGCCCCACAGATACAACGCGCCGAAGCGGTTCTCCGGGTCCGAGGACGCCACCTGCGCCTGCAAGGCAGGGTCCAGATTGGCCAGGTTCGGAATCTGCGCGCGGTCCAGCGGCAGCAGCCCACCGGCGCGCGCGAGGCGGGAGAAGGTCGGCTCCCCGGTCGGCACGATGATGTCGTAGCCGGACCGCCCGACGGAGATGCGGCCCTCCAGCGTCTCCAGGCTGTCATAGATGTCGTAGCGGACGCGGATGCCGGTCTCGCGCGTGAAGCGCTGGACCATGTAGGGGTCGATATAGTCGTTCCAGTTGAAGACATTCACCACGCGCTCCTGCGCCGCCGCCGGCGGCGGCGCGACAAGGGCCGTCAGAGCGGTGAACAGGGTGGCCGCGAGGGCCAGGCGACGCATCATCATGGGTGTCTCCCGCGCATCAGGTTGCCGGATGCTAACACGGACGCGCGACGGCGCACCAAGGCACAAATACCCAGGTCCCGAGGAATTTGTTCTTGACTTGTTCCGGTGCCGCCTGTAGTCAGCACCCACCAAGGGGTGAGTTGCGGCCATCGCCTTTCCCCACGGTCACCCCGCAAATCGCATAGCCGGCGCGCAGCCGGCCGGGCGCTGCCCCCTCGCTCATTAGGCTTTTATCCTTAGACCCATCCCGCCCGGGACGCGCTTTCGCGCGCCCTGCCCGCCGCGCGTCCGAACGGAGCCCCGCCCATGCCCTTCGCCAACACGGCCCTGGTGCCGCTGGTCACCAATAGCGGCTTCACCATGTGGCTGTATCGCACCACCGACAGCCGCGCCGATGCGCTGGCCGCGGGCTATTTCGAGCCGGCGGCCGCGCGGCTCGCGACCGGCGACATCATCGTGATGCTCGCCTCCGATTCCATGTCCTTCCTGCCGGTGCGCGTCGGCGATGTCGTCGCCGCCGGCCTGGTGCTGGACAGTTCCCAGGCGCCGTTCCGCGTGCAGATCCGTGGCGCGCAGGTCTTCTCCGTCTCGCAGACGGCGACCGCGGTGGCGATGACCGTCATCCTCGGCCCGCTCGCGGCAGGCGTCCTGTCCAACGGCATCGTCCAGGCCTCCGCCACGCTGGCCGGGCCGGTATCGCAGGTCGCCTTCAGCATCAGCGATGCCGGCGGCGCGGTGGTGCGCGGCGCGACCCTGGCCACCGTCAGCGGCGGCAGCGCCACCGCATCCCTGCCGGCCCCGGCGGCGGGCACCGGCTACCGCCTGCGCGTGGTTTCCACCAGCGATAGCGCGGTGGCCGACACCTCCCCCGCCTTCAGCGTCACCCTGCCCTTCGGTCTGCTGCTGCAGGCCGGCGGCGCGCTGCTGATCGAGGATGGCAACCGCCTGCTGGTCTGAGCCGCACCCCGGCGACCCGCCCCTCCCCCTCCCCGCACGATCGGAGCCGATCCCCCCATGGCCGACGCCAAGATCTCAGACCTGCCGGTTGCCGCCGCACTTAGCGCAGCCGACATCGCGCCCATCGTCCAGGGCAGCGGCGGCGCGGCGCAGACCCGCCGCGCCACCTTCGCGCAGATCACCGCCGGCGTGCATGCCGAGCGCATGTTCCACGTCCGCGATTTCGGTGCCGTGGGCAACGGCACGACCGATGATGCGGCGGCCATTCAGGCGGCGATCGATGCGGCCTCCGCCGGCGGTGGCGGCACCGTCCGCCTCGGCCCGCGCCGCTACCGGGTCGCCGGCGCCAACCTGGTGGTGAAGGAAAATGTCTGCCTGGAAGGCCCCAACACCTTTCCCGGCGGGCAGCGCCTGGCGGCCGACTACCGCACCGTCCCCGGCACGCTGCTGCTGTCTTCCGCCCGCACCGTGCAGATCCTGCGCGCGGGCACGCTGCGCGCGCTGGCGGTGATCCGGGAAGGCGTCGCCACGCCGCCCGCCTCGATGCGCGCCGGCGTCACGCTGCGCAACGCGATGGCCGGCACGGCCATCACCATCGGCGACGGCTCCGGCACGCACCACGACGTGATGGTGGAGGATCTGCTGATCCTGGGCTTCGACCTGGCGATCCGCTCCGACAACAGCCAGCGCCTGAACGTCCGCCGCGTGCGGGGCGACAACCGCAACGGCATCTTCCTGACGCGCACCTACGACATTTCCCGCGTTCATGACGTGCATTTCTGGCCGTTCCTGACCGGCAACATCGGCGGCACCTCGCTGTTCACGCGCAGTGTCTCCGCGGTCGCCAATAATGGCAGCGGTGCGATCCGCATCACCACCTCCACCGCGCATGGGCTGGTCACAGGCGATGTGGTGAACATGTACGGCATCAACGGTGTGCCGGCGGCGAATGGCCGCTTCATCGCGACCGTCGTGGACACCACCCGCGTCGATCTGCAGGGCCCCACCTTTTCCGGCAGCTGGTCCGGCGGTGGCACGCTCAGCGTGTGGAACAACCGGCGCAATGGCACCGCCTTCCGGGTGGAAGACAGCGACGTCGCCGAATTCGTCAACTGCTTCTGCTACGGCTACGATCGCGGCTTCGACCTCGGCCTCGGCGCACAATCCATCCAGCTGCACAATTGCAGCGTGGACGATCTGCTGTCGCTGCGGGATCCCTTCACCATCGGGGCGCTGATCCACGGCACCGCCTTCCGCACCAAATGGGTGGGTGGCTTCATCAGCAGCATGGCCACCGCCATCCTGGTGAATTCCGCCGCCACGAACCAGGGCGACAACCAGTTCGTCGGCGTCATGGTCGGCGGCGATGGCGGCGCCCGCGCGGTGGAGGTGATCGATGGCGGGCTGACGCTGGTGGCCTGCGACCTGCCGGCCGCGCGCGTCTATCTCGCCAGCACGGGGGACAGCCTGTCCGTCGTCGCGTCCGACACCCGATCTGCCACCTTCGAGGCGCAGACCGCCGCGGACCTGGCGCGCATCGCGCTCGTCGGCAACCGGCTTCAGGCGCTGGGGTCCTCCGCCGACCAGACCAGCGCCCTGCTGCGCCGCCGGTCCGAATCGCTGGGCGCGGAGCTGGACCTGGAGAATCAGGACGGCGCCATTTCCTATCGCATGAATATCAGCGCCGGCGCGCTGGCGCCGCTGGCGATCGGCGGCGATCCGGAGGCCAATCCGAATGGCGGCGTTGTGCTCGGCGCGCCCTCCGACATGACGGCGCCGATGAAGCTGACACTGCGCCGCTCCTCCACCACCCCGGCTTCCGGGCACGCGCTGGGGCAGATCGCCTTCAGTGGGCGCAACCTGGGCGGAGCGGAGACCGAGTTCGCCCGCGCCGGCGGCATCAGCGAGGCGGTGACCACGGGTGCAGAATCAGGTGCCTTCGTGGTGGAAACCCGCAATGGCGGCAGCCTGGCGGAACGCTTCCGCATCAGCGCCTCCGGCACCGTCACGCTGACCGGCCCGCTGGTCCTGCCGGCGGACCCGACCGCCGCCGCACAGGCGGCGAACAAGGGCTATGTCGACGCGCAATTCACCACGCGCCGGCTGCCCGTGGTCGCAACCTCCGGCGCCACCGCGCTGACGCTGGCCGCGCATAATGGCCGGCTGGTCAGTGCCAATGCCGGCACCACGCTCAGCATCAACTGGGCCGCGACCGGCGATGGCTTCTCCTGCCTGATCGCCAATCGCGGCACCACCGACCTGGCCATCACGCTGACCGGCTTCACCACCGCGACGCCGAGCAACCCGGACGGGCTGACCAAGATCCGCGCCGGCGGCCTGGCGACGCTGCTCGTCTTCAGCCCGGATGGCGGCACCACCAAGGTGCTGATGCTGTCCGGCTCGGCGGCGCCCTGAGGCGACCGCCCCCCGCCCCCCCACCCATGAGGATCCCGACATGACCGAATGGACCATGCTCTGCTGGCAGGGCAGCCCCGAGGATGCCGCCGCCGCATTGCGCAGCCTTGGCTGGCACGCACCCGGGGAAGACCCGGCCGATGCCGTGGACCCGCGCATCGGCGGCTTCATCCCCGCCGCCGGCGAGGCACCGCAGACCTTCGATGGCGTCGCCTATGTGGCGGTCGCGGCGCAAGGCGAGGTGCCCCTGCCGCCGGGCCTCACCCCCGCCGGGCCGCAACTGTTCCGCGCCCTGCTCGGCGGCTTCTGAGCCGCCCTCCCCACCCTGTACGAGAGGATTCCCGGATGACCGACTTGACCGATCACGCCAAGAACCTGCTGGGCCGCGCTCTCTGCGCCCGGCTGCCCACCCTGCCGATCGGGGTCTGGGCGGCGCTCGGCACCGGTGGCAGCGCCGCCGCCGGGCTGACCGGTGAGCCGGCCGGCACCGGCTATGCCCGGCAGCGCGCCACCTTCACCGGCACCGGCCCACAGCGGAATGCGGAGGCGATCCGCTTCACCTTCACCGCGGCGGCCGGCACGCTGACGCATATCGGCCTGTTCGATGCCGCGAGCGGCGGCAACCCGCTGACCTGGTCGCTGCTGACCACGCCGCTGACCGTGGCCGGCCCCGGCACGGCGACGCTGACGGGCAATGCGCTGACCGTGACGCCGAGCTGATCCTGGGTATCCGGCCTGGTCCGCTGGCGCGCTACCCGCCGGCGGACCAGGTGGCCGGCCAGATGCCGCGCAGCCAGCCGGATGCGCCGCTCCGCTGGGCGCCCGTCTGGGTTGGGATGGCCGGGGCCAGGGATAGTCGCGCGGGCGGGCTGCAGGCCCCCTCGGTCAGGTTGCGCTCCGCCCAGGCCAGCCGGGCCTGCAGGACCAGCACGGCAGGGTAGTAGGTGGTAGCGTCCGCCACGCGCGGCAGTGCCTGTTCCCGCCCGCTTCCCGCCAGCGTGGCGACGGCAAGCTGGACGATGGCGCGTAGCCCGGTGTCGCCGGGATAGGGCGCCAGCGCTCCGCTTTGCAGGTCCACCCAGGCGGGCGGTGCCGGGTGCGACGGATCCAGCCAGAAATCCACCGCCGCACGCAGTGCCGCCGATTGCGCATGGCCACCCCAGGCCAGGTTGAGCGGTACGCGCATCGCGTCATAGGAAAAGCGCGCCGGCCAGCCGGTGGCCGGCCGCGGCCGCAGCGCGCCGCGCGGCAGCGCCACCCAATCCGCCGGCAGGCGCCAGCGGCCGAAGCGGGCCTGGTCCGCCAGCGCCACGCCGCCTTCCTCCAGCGACTGCCATTCCGGCGCCGGCAGCAGCCGTGCCAGGGCGCGAAAGGCCGGGGAGATGTAGTAGCTCGGGTTCAGCACGACATGATCGTGCTTCAGGAAGCCCTCGCCCCCCGGCAGCAGCAGCGTCGAATCCCCTTGCCGCAGAACCACCTTCCGCAACAGGTCGCGCGCCATATCCGTGGCCAGGGCCCGGTAGCCGGCATGGCCCCAGCGATCCGCCGCCTCCGCCAGCGACCAGGCGACCAGCAGGTCACCGTCACTGGCATTGTTCATGTCCGGCACGGGGATTGGCGCGCCCGGCCGGAACGCCCAGGCGAGCAGGTGGTCATCCGGCCGCCGCAACGCGCCGCGGGTCCATTCCAGGATGCGGTCGAAGCTGGCGCGATCATCGAAGCGCACGGCGAACAGCATGGCCGCGCCCTGGCCCTCGGAATGCGAGATGCCGCCATTCCCGGTGTCCAGCACCCGCCCATCGGCGTGCAGGAAGCGCCGGCGGAAATCCAGCCAATCGCCGGTGACGGCGGCAGCGGCGGCCGGGCGCGCCAGGCCGGTGGTCATGCCACCCGCGGCCAGCCCCCCCGCTGCGAAGGCGGCTTGCACCAGCATTCGGCGGTCGAGTCCCCTGCCCTGCTGCGCGCAGGCCGCGGCCGACCGTGCATACGGGTCCGGCCACGACATCGGCAGCCCAGGCGGCAAACGCTGGGTCATCCCCTGATCCCTTTGGTGGCGCATCCGTCGCCGAAAGTGTTAACGCGCCGCCCGGCCGGGTTGCGAACCAGCTTTTGTACGGAGTTGTCCGGCCTTGCCCACACCAACCCTACGTTGCGCTACACCCGCGAACCCACACGCGGGCCGTCGGCTCCGGGCCCGAACCAGCCCTGACATATCCACACGCCGCCGGACCCGCGCGCAGCAGCCGGCGAAGTCGTACCTGCGGAATGCGGCGATTCAGTTGGCCGCAACAACTGAATCCGCGGGGCGATATTCTATACGTTTTGATTATGAATCAATAATATAGCGTGAGAGCGCAATTCGCCCTGGTGTAAATCGCTGGCGTTCTGCGTCTATTACGTGTGGACTTTGATATCGCGCTCACTGTAGATTAATTTTACTGCAATTATCGTGATTGGCCTGTGGAAAATGTCCCTTTCGGCAGCCTCGCTGGTCGCCAACTCGTCGTATTCCGTGCCGGCCCGCCCCGAAGCCACCCTGCCCAATCCCATACCCGGTGACTCGCACGGGGCTGTCACGGCCTCCCCCCGCGTGGCGCCGCTGGCGCCGCAGCTCGCGATGCGCCCTGTCCTGGTGGTGGAGGATGATGCCGCCGTGGCTGCCACCATCTGCACGGCGCTGACTCGCGATGGCTGGACCACCGTGGTCGCCACCACCCTGGCGGAGGGACGGCTGCGGCTGCATCGCGACAATCCTCGCCTCGTCATTGCCGATCTCGGCCTGCCGGATGGCAACGGCATCGCCTTCGTCCGGGAAGCGGCCGGCTGTTCGGACCTCGGCATCATCGTCGTCAGCGGCCGCGCCGAGGAGGTGGATCGCGTCATCGGCCTCGAGGTCGGCGCCGATGACTACGTCACCAAGCCGTTCTCCCTGCGCGCCATGGTCGCCCGGGTCCGTGCGCTGAGCCGACGCCTGGATGCGAACGTCGCAGCCGGGTCGGGCGAGACGCCGCCAGCCGACCCGTCCCCCCCGATGCCGGTGCCGATCGCCGAGCCCGCATCCTGGCGCCTGGCCGGGTTGTGCCTTCAGCCCTCGCGCTGCCGCATCCAGGATGCGGGCGGCACCGAGACGCGGCTGACCGGGGGTGAGGCCGGACTGCTCAACCTGCTGCTGACCGCGCCGGATAACCTGGCGGATCGCGAGACCATCTCGGCCCGCGTGCTCGGCCGGCGCCTGCTGCCGGAACAGCGCGGCGTCGACCAGCTCGCCTCCAATCTGCGGCAGAAGCTGGTTGCGGCGTCGGCGGGGCGGATCACCATCACGGCCCTGCGCGGCAAGGGCTACCGCCTGGTCTGGTAGGCAAAGCTGGCTTTCTTCGAAAGTCTGCCAGATTGTAAGCCTTTCCGCCGGTGTAGCGCCCGGCGCGCAGAAGGGATCGGAGCAGGATGGCCAAGGCCGCAACCGGGATCCCGGGTCTGGACGAGATCACCCGAGGGGGTCTGCCGGCGGGCCGGGTGACGCTCATCTCGGGTGGCCCAGGCGCCGGCAAGACCCTGCTGGCGCTGCAAAGCCTGACGCGCGGCGCCGGGCGGGACGGCGCCCCCGGCATCTTCGTCGCCTTCGAGGAATCTCCCGACCGCATCCGCGCCAATTGCGCCGGCTTCGCCTGGGCGGGTGATGAGCCCTGGCAGGATTCGATCCACTTTCTGGACGCGCAGCCCAGCCCGGACATGGTGCACGCCGGCAGCTTCGATCTTGATGGCATGCTCGCCGCGCTGGGTGCACAGGTCGCACAGACCGGCGCACGCCGCATCGTGCTCGATGCCATCGACGTGGTGCTGGCGCTGCTGCCCGATGCCGCGGCACGACGCCGGGAATTGCTTCGCCTGCACCATTGGCTGGTGGCGCGTGACATGACCGCGATCCTCACCGCCAAATCGGGCTGCGGCGGCGCCCTCGACCAGAAGGCCGGGGATGCGGAACTGCTCGGCTTCCTCCAGTTCATGGTCGATTGCGCCATCATCCTGCGGCATGAGGCCGTGGCCGGAATCTCCCAGCGCAGCCTGCGCGTGCTGAAATACCGTGGCTCCGCCTTCGCCGAGAACGAGGCCCCGCTGCTGATCGGCGCCCGCGGCATCGAGGTTGCCTACGCCGCCCGGGAGCGTGAGACCGCCGCGCCGGTGACGGATGAGCGGGTGGGCACCGGCGTCCCGCGGCTCGATGCCATGCTGGATGGCGGCTACCATCGCGGCGCCAGCGTGCTGATCAGCGGCGCGCCCGGCACGGCCAAGACCACGCTGAGCGGCGCCTTCGCCGATGCCGCCTGCCGGCGCGGCGACGCCACGTTGATGGTCAGCTTTGATTCGCGCAGCGAGGAGGTCGTCCGCAACCTCGCTTCCGTTGCCATCCACCTGGCGCCGCATCTGGCCAGCGGGCGCCTGCGAATCCTGTCAGTGCGGGCGGTGAATGGCAGCGCCGAGGCGCATCTGATGCGCATAAAGGCGGAAGCCACGGCGCAGGGTGCGCGCTGCCTGGTGATCGACCCGCTCTCGGCACTGTCGCAGGACGGCAACGCCGCCTTCTCCCACAGCGTGGCGGAACGGCTGATCGACTGGGCCAAGACCCGCGGCATGACGCTGCTCTGCACCAGCCTGCTCGGCGCGACGAATCCGGAGCAGGAGGGCACGCCGCTCCAGGTCTCGACCATCGCGGATACCTGGATTCATTTGAGCTACGTCATCCGCGCCGGCGAACGCAACCGGGCGCTGACCATCATCAAGTCGCGCGGCACCGGGCATTCCAACCAGGTGCGGGAATTGCTGCTGACCAGCCAGGGCGTGACGCTGGAAGACGTGTATCTGGCGGATGGCGAGGTGCTGATGGGCACGCTGCGCTGGGCGCAGGAGAACCAGGAACGCCTGCGCGCCGCCCGCCATGCGGAACAGGCCAGGCTGGAGCGCCTGCGGCTGGATGCGGAAGCGAGCGAGATCGAGGCGCGCCTGGCCCTGCTGCGCCGGCAGCTTGAGGTGAAGCAGGCCGAGGCCACCGCCCTGCACCAGGCGGGCGATGTGCGGATGGAGGATTCCGTCCGCGCCCGCCGCGAATTGCAGGACCGCCGCATGGCGGATGGGGCGCGGCAGGATGACGCGGATGGCTGAGGCGGTGCCACGCCTGCGGCTTTACGTGGCCGGCGCCGGCCCGAATTCACGCAAGGCGATCGCCAACCTCGCGCGGCTGCGCGCCACGACGGTGGTGGCCCACTGGCCGGTGGAGACGGTGGATGTGTTCGAGCAGCCGGAGCGCGCCCTGGCGGATGGCATATTGCTCACGCCGCAACTGTTGATCCTGACCGAGGGCGGCACGCGCACCGTGATCGGCGACCTCAGCGATCGCGACGCGCTGATCGCCGTGCTGGCGCTGGACCCGACGTGAGCGGCGACATCGGCGGGCCGCCGCGCCAGGCGGAGATCCTGCAGCTTCTGCAAACCCTTCAGGTGACGCAGCAACGCCTGGTGGAGCTGACCGGCGGGCAGGTGGATGCGGTGATCGACCCCTCCGGTCGGCGCCATCTGCTGCCCAGCGCGCAGGAAGATGTGCTGCGGGTTGCCGGCACCTTCCAGGGCATCTTCGACCACGCCGCCGTCGGCATTGTCACGACGGACCGGAGCAACGCGCTGCGCGAGGCCAACCGCGCCTTCTGCGCCATGCTGGGCTATGCGCTGGAAGAACTCGCCGGTCGCGACTTCGCCACGCTGGCCGACCCCGCGCAGGAGACCGATTGCCGCAGCCTGGTGGAGGCCGTGATCCGTGGCGAACGCCCCGGCTTCGTGGTCGACAAGCCCCTGCTGTCCAGCACAGGCGCCTGTGTCTGGACCCGCATCAGCGCCTCCGCCCGGCGCGACGCCGACGGGGCGCTGGAAGGGCTGATCGCGATCATCGAGGACATCTCCGAACGCAAGGCGGCGGAGGCGGCGAACCAGCGGCTTTCGGCAAGGCTGGCAGCGACCGTCGCCAGCATCTCCGACGCCTTTTTCACGGTCGATGCCAGCGGGCGGCTGACGCACGTGAATGCGCCGGCCGCGCGGCTGTTCGGCGCTGCGCCCGAGGATCTGCTGGGCACCGCGATCGCGTCGCAGTCCGGCTTCGGCCCCGCGGACCAGCTCGGCACCTGCCTGCACCACGCCGCGGCGCAAGGCGCGATGCAGGGCTGCGAGGCGCTGCTGGAGGGCGCCGGAGTGTGGCTCGAGATGCGCGCCTACCCGGCGGCCGAGGGCGTGACCGTGGTGCTGCACGACATCACCGAACGCCGGCGGCGGGAGGAATGGCAGCGACTGCTGGAGACCTGCATCGACGGGCTGAACCACATCGTGCTGATCACCGATGGGGTGGTCGATGAACCCGGCCCGCGCATCGTCTTCGTCAACGACGCCTTCGAACGGCGCACCGGCTACAGGAGCGAGGAGGTGCTCGGCTGCAGCCCGCGGCTGCTGCAGGGCCCGAAGACGTCGCCACCCGAACGCGCCCGCATCCGCACCGCACTGGAAGCCGGGCAATCGGTCAAGGCGGAGCTGCTGAACTATACCAAGGCCGGCGAGGAATTCTGGATCGAGATCGATATCGTGCCGGTACTGGCAGCCGATGGCTCCGTCGCGCATTTCGTCTCCGTCGAACGCGAGATCACCGACCGGCGGCGTTACCAGACGCAGCTCGAACAGCAGGCGGCGCTGCTGGAACAGGTGCAGGACGCCATCCTGGTTCAGGGCATCGACCAGCGCATCCGCTATTGGAACCGCGCTGCGGAGCGCCTGTATGGCTGGCGCGGAGAGGAAGTGATGGGCCGCGTCGCCGGGCCGATGATCGGCGGCGCGCCGGATGCCGTGGAGCCGGCGATCGAAGCGGTGCTGGCGCAAGGCGCCTGGAGCGGTGAACTGCACCAGCGGCACCGCGACGGCAGCGTCCTGATCGTCGAGGCCGCCTGGACGCTGGTGCGGCATGAGGACGGCGCACCCCGCGCCATCCTCGCGGTCCATACCGATGTGACCCAGCGGCGGGAGCTGGAGCGGAGGTTGCGCCAGTCGCAGCGGCTGGAGGCGATCGGCCAGCTGACCGGCGGCGTGGCGCATGACTTCAACAACCTGCTCACCGTCATCCTCGGCAACGCGGAGATGCTGATGGAGGAATTGCCGCCCGCCAGCGACCTGCGCCAGATGGCGGAGATGAGCGTGGCGGCGGCGGAACGCGCGGCGGCGTTGACCAGCCGGCTGCTTGCCTTCTCCCGCCGCCAGACGCTGGATCCGAAGCCGGTCGATGTGAATGCCCTGCTGACGGGGCTCGGGCAGATGCTACGGCGCACGCTGGGCGAACAGGTGGAATTCGAACTCCGCCCGGCACGCGACCTCCGCATCGCTCTGATCGACCCGCCGCAACTGGAAACCGCGGTGCTGAACCTCTGCATCAATGCGCGCGACGCCATGCCCGGCGGTGGCCGGCTGACGGTGGAGACCGCCGATGTGCGGCTCGATGCCGATTTCGCCCGCGCGGAGGATGAGGTCGCGCCAGGCGACTACGTGATGGTGCGGGTCAGCGACACCGGCACGGGCATGCCGCCCGAGGTGGCGGCGCAGGCCTTCGAGCCGTTCTTCACCACCAAGGAAATCGGCCAGGGCAGCGGATTGGGGCTGAGCATGGTCTACGGCTTCCTGAAGCAATCCGGCGGGCACGTCTCCATCCAATCCAGCCTCGGCCAGGGCACCCGCGTCAGCATGTACCTGCCGCCCGCCGCCGCGCCGGCCGCGCCCGGCATCCTGGCGCCGCGCCGTGCAGGGCTGCCGGGCGGGTGCGAACGGGTGCTGGTGGTGGAGGATGACATCCCGGTCCGCAACCACGCGGCGGCCCTGCTGCGGGAGTTGGGCTACCAGGTGACGGAGGCGGGGCAGGCGGCGGATGCCTTGCTGATCCTGCGCGCCGATCCCGACTATGATCTGCTGTTCACCGATGTGGTGATGCCCGGCGGGATGACGGGGCCGCAGCTCGCCGCCATGGCGCGGCAATTGAAGCCGGCGCTGCGCGTCTTGCTGACCAGCGGCTACAACGTGCCGCCGCCGCCGGGCCTGGACCTTTTGGCCAGCGCCCTGCCGCTGCTGAGCAAGCCCTATCGGCGTCACGAGCTGGCGGACAAGGTGCGCGAAGCGCTGGATGGCGAGGCGGGCAGCGCCCCCGCCTGACCGCTGCGGACCGCAGGCTGGCCGCTGCAGGGTCGTGGGCCGGATTCCGCGCGCCGCAGGCGGTCATGCGAGCCATTCATCGCCTTTGATCACAGTAAGGCGTGATATAACTGATTAAACGTATATCAACCTGACCGGAAAGATGGGTGCACTCGGTCGGCAGTGATCGCTGAGGAATCGGCCATGCGCTTGAAGACGCGACGCTCCGGCCGCCCCCGGCTTTCGCCTGCCCCGACGCGAGGTGCCGACCCGTGGGTCGGCATGGTAGCCGCCAACATGCCGGTGGTCCGGCCCGCCGCCCACGCCGCGCCGCACTGGTCGAACCATCCGCCCGGTCGGCGCCGGGCGCGGGCCGGCCGCGACCCTCCGGTGTCGCTGGCGCCCCCCCATGTCCCGCCCATCGCCATAAGCCGCGCGCCGATCCCGGCGCCAAATCGGAAAGACTGCCGCAGATGTATCTGTCGCCCGAACGCTTCGACACCACCGACGCCCTGTTCAGCCGGGAGCCTGTCGCCGACACCCCGAGAGAGGCCATGGCTGCCCGCCTGCCCGCCGCGGTGCAGCCCTTCCTCACCTGGCTGACAGCGATGCCGGCGCGCGGCGAGGCGATGCCCGACGTGGCCGCCTGGCGCTTCGTCACCGGCGCGCTGGCGCTGGTGCTTGGCGGGGTTGCGCTGGGCGCGGTGCCGCTGGCGCTGGCGGCGCCGCTCTTCTGGGCCTGGCTGCTGCTGCCGCTCGGGCTGCTGCTGACCTCCTGCGGCCTTGGCCTGTTCCAGGTGGTCATCTTCCACCATTGCTCGCACGGCACCGTCTTCGCCAGCCGCGAGCGCAACCGGCAGGTCGGGCGGCTGGTCTCCGCCTTCCTGCTGTTCAAGCGCTTCGACGACTACCAGCACGAGCACATGAAGCACCACAGCGCCAAGAAGCTGCTGACGGAGGAGGATGAATTCGCCGATTTCGTGCTCGGCCTGTGCCGGTTGGAGCCGGGTCTGCCGAAGGCGGAGCTGTGGCGGCGGGTGGTGGGGAACACCGTCTCCCCGGTTTTCCATGCACGCTTCGCGCAACGCCGGATCAAGGCCGCGCTGTTCAGCGGCGACCGCGCGCATGATTGGACCGGCCGGCTGTTCTGGGGTGCCCTGATCGCCGTGGCGGCGGCCACCGGCACGCTGCTGGAATTTGCCATTCTCTGGCTGCTGCCGGTGACGGTGCTACTGCAGATCGCCACCATCTACCGGATCCTGTGCGAGCACCGCTTCCCCGAGGCATCGCTGATCGCGCTGCGCGACCGCAGCTTCGTCTGCCACGCCACCACCGGCGTCTTTGCCGGCCGGCGCCCTCCCGCCTGCCGGGCGGCCGGCCTGCGCGGTCGGCTACGCTGGGCGGCGTGGTGGGCGGATATTCTGACGGTACAGTTGTTTGTCCGGCTGTTCGTGCTGGTCGGCGATGCGCCCTGCCACGACTTCCACCATCGCCGCCCCGCCACACGGCGCTGGACCAGCTACATCCATGCGCGGCAGCAGGATGCCGAGGCCGGTTCACCAGGCTTTCCGCATGGCTACACGGAATGCTGGGGCTTGTTCGAGGCGGTGGACAGCAACCTGGCGACGCTGGCCGCGACCGCACCCGCGACGATCGGCCGCTGATGCCTTGCCAGGTTCAGCGGGGTCTGGCCGTCAGGCCCCGCTGACGGGTTTGGCCGCGGGTGCCCTGCGTGCCGCCAGGGCGCCCTGTGGCGGCCGCACCGCATCGGGCGGCAGGTGCACCGTGACGGTGGTGCCCTGCCCGAGGGTGCTCTCCAGCACGAAGCGGGCGCCATGTGCCTCGACCAGGTTCTTGGCGATGGGCAGGCCGAGCCCGGTGCCGGGAAAGCGCCGGCGATGGCCGCTGGAAGCCTGCTGAAACGGCTGCAGCACGCGGGCGATGTCCGTCGCCTCGATCCCTATGCCGGTATCCGCCACGCTCACCTGCGCGCCGCCATCTGGCTGCACCACAAACCCCAGCCGCACACGCCCATTAGCCGGCGTGAACTTCACCGCATTGCCCAGCAGATTACCGAGGACCTGGCGAAAGCGCAGCCGGTCCACGAACAGTTCAGAGCCACACCCGAACTCCGCCGCATCGAGCGTCACGCCCTGGCGCAGCGCGAGGGATCCGGCCTCCCCAAGCGCCGCCTTGAGCAGGCTTTCGCTGGCCACCCATTCGCGCCGCAGGCTGGGCGCCGCATTCTCCAGGCTGGCGTAGTCCAGGATGTTGTCGATCAGGTCCAGCAGCATGCGGCCGGATTCGTTGATCTGGGCGATGTAGGTGCCGCGCTGTTCCTCCGTTGTCGGGATCGCCGATCCGGGCGCCATGATCTCCGAGAATCCGATGATGGAATTCAGCGGTGTGCGCAGTTCGTGGCTCAGCGTCGCCAGGAAGCGCGCCCGGGTTGCGCCGCTTTCCTCCGCCGCCGCCTTGGCCGCGCGCAATTCGACCTCCGCCGCCTTGCGCGCGCGCACATCGAGGTAGACGGACAGCGCACCCTCGACGAGTTCCTGGTCCCGCGGCTCGAAGGGCCGGGTGACATTGCCTTCCGAATGATTGCCGAGGATCAGCGCGACCCCGCTCAGCGGATCGAAGGCCCAGAGCACATAGGGCGTGCGCAGGATCGCGGTCAGCTCATAGGCTGGTGGTTCCAACAGGGTGCGGGAGGTGGTGAAGAAGAAGCTGGGCGCCGCCGGCAGCACCACCTGATCCTGCCACGTCTCGCCGCTCATGCCGATCACATCGGTGACCCGGAAACGGGCGGATCCGTCTCCGCCGATGCGCTCCAGCAGTGCGGCGCGGTCGCACAGCGCATTGTCCACGACCACTTCCAGCATCGGCTGCCCGATTTCCTCGGGCAGGTTGCAGGCATCCGACAGGCGATGCGCCTCCCGGATCAGCTTGGCCACGGTGCGGCTGCGGCGGGCCTCCCGGAAGGCCTGGCTCTGCTCCTCCTGCAACCGCAGCAGCCTCGCCCCAAGATCGTTGCATTCTCGCCGGTAATAGGCGAGCTCACGATCCAGCGGACTGGGCTCGGGCGGCTTGCGCGTCATCGGCGGCGGCGCAGCACGGCGAGAACACCGGTCCAGTCCAGCGAACGGCTGATCCCGCCGCCCACCGGGGCGACCTCCACGCCGGAGTAGAAGCCGAGCAGCGGGATCGATGGGTCGAGGCCCTGCGCAACCAGTTCCGCCTCCTCCACCGCCGCGCCGCTGCGTGCGCTGGCCCGGCCGGCACAGTCGATATACAGCGCCAGCAGGTTGTCTTCCCCGGCCACGGTGCCGTTCATCGCGGCAACGCCGCGGCGCACCGAATCCAGCATCAGCGAATTGTCGCGGCTCATGATCTGTACGACCGTGCCGAGTGCGAAATCGGGCTCGAACAGGGTGACGGAGCCGGCTTCGGCATTGGCGCGCAGGATCAGGCGATTGACGTAGTCGCCTTCCTGGTAGGGGGCGTAGGGGTCGCCCTGCTTCTGCCCCAGCGTCACTTCCAGCGACAGATCCTGCCCCCGCGTCTGGCCGAGCGGCAGCCCCAGCATGCGCTCGATCACGCTCAGCGCCGGCTCGCCATCCAGTTCAAACACATCGGCCCCGTCGATGCGCGTGATCTCCATGAAGGAGCTGATCGGGCGGCAGCCATGCATGATGACCGTCTCCACCTCGATCCCCGGCGGGAAGATCAGGGCGATGGCGGCATGCTTCAGGACGCGGCGGCCGGCGAAGACCCAGCCGCCGGTCAGGTTCATGTCGGTCAGCAGCCCGCCGCCGAACAATTGCAGCGGCGTGGTGCCGAAGCCGTCGTGGAACCCCTCGACGATGGAGCTGGCGAAGTGCAGGCGCGGCGGGGCGCGGGAGGCGACGCTGTCGAACAGGAGCATCACGGCCGCATCCGGGCTGGCGATGCGGCCCACATCCTGGCCCAGCGCATGTCCCGCGGCCCGGACCCCGCCGAGCAAGGCGTCTGTCATCACCGCCTGCGGCACCACCGCCGGGTCGTACAGGCTGACGATACCCATCTCGAAGCCGCCATAACCAAAGCTGTCACGGCCGATTACGCCGGCGGCGGAGCCACCATAGATCGACACCGGGCCGAATTCGGCCGTGAGCGCCGCCAGCACAGCATCCGGATCGTGTTTGCCGCCGCAGAAGGCCAGCAGCATCAGCGGCGCATCGGGGCCAACTGCCTCCCGGCATAACCGCGCCGCGACGGCGGGGTTGGAGCTTTTGACGTTGGCGGCGCGGATCATCGGATCAGTCCCGGAGGCAGAGCTGGCCATTGCACAGCCAGGATTTAAAGCTCCGGCCGGTGTTCATCGACTGCAAGAAAAACGTCTCTTTGAGCAGCAGCATCAACCTAAATCATCGGCCGTTTCGCATGGAATTTCAACATGCAAATCATAAGTAACCAATGCTGTTGCTCAAGGCTAAGCCTTGCGATTTCGTCAGGGAATCGTGTGCAGGCCGCAGGCCATGGTTGCCGGGCATCCGGCGCAGCGCGAAACAAGCGGAATTGTCGCGTCGGATGCCGCGGAAACGCCATGAAATCGTCTGGATGCAAGGGGGGGAGTGGTGCTGCTGAAGAGGATTGAACTCTTGACCTCTCCCTTACCAAGGGAGTGCTCTACCACTGAGCTACAGCAGCGGACCGCCGGAAAAGCGTGCAGGTTCCTAGCGGTTCACCCGGCACGCTGCAAGCCCCCGCCCCATCATTGCGCCACGGCCGCCAACCGCCCGCGAAACGCGCAGGCAACAGCATCGTGATCCGGCTGGCGGCCTGATGATTTGCCAGCTCGGCTCAGGCGAGGAGACTGGCCACCCAAACCGGCACGGAACGCGAATCTTGGGTGCCACATTCTGAAGCTGAGCCCGGATGCGAGGCCCGAGGCCCGCCTCGTGCCGCATCGGGCCTGGGCCAGCGCGCAGCGCGAGGTAATGGGCATGGTGGAACAGCCCGGCATCATTGCCCTGCTGGGCGCTGCAGGCGTCGGCAAGACCGCCCTGCTCGGGGCGCTGGCGGCACAGCTCCGCGCGCAGGGGCAGACGCCGCAGCAGGTTGCCTGCGGTGACCTGCTGACCAGCCCGCTGCCGCCCCTGCTGCTGGTGGATGAGGCGGACCGCATCGACGACACCATGCTGGCGGCCCTGGCGCGGGAGGATGGCGTGGCGGTGCTGGCCGCGCTGCCCGGCTTCGCCACCCGCCTGGCCAAGCTGCCGCACCGCCTGGTGCGCCTCGGCGGACTGCTGGAGGAGGAGGTGCCCGCCTATGTCGCCGCGCGCCTGGCCACGCTGGGCCTGCCCGCAGACCGCATCGCCGCGGCCGCCTTGACTGAATTGGCCGAGGCCTCGGCAGGGGTGCCGCGCCGGCTGAACGTGCTGATCGGTAGCAGCCTGTTCATGGCGGAGATGGAGGGCGCGCCGCAGGTCAGCGCGGCGCATGTGCAGGCGGCGGCGGAGATGCACACGCTACCGCTTCCCGAAGCTGCGGCGCCGGGCCAGGCGCTGATCCTGCCGCCAGAGACGATGCTGGCGGCGGGCGTGCCGCACCCCGAGCCGGCCGCGCCGCCACCTCCGCGGCGCCTGGGCTGGATCATGGCCGGACTGCTGGCCGCGGCCGCCCTGGGGTTTGCACTGCTGCCGGAGGCGCCGCCGCCGCCGCCTGCCCCTGCCGTGGCCGCTGCCAGCACAGCCCCTACCACGCAGCTGCCGCCGCCCCTTCCGGCCCCACCCCTTCCGACCCAAGCCATGCCAGCCCCGCCCCTTCCGGCCCAAGCCCTCCCGGCCCCGCCCCCCCCGACGCAGCCGCCCCCGCGGCTGGTCCTGACCTACCCCCGGGGCAATGCCGCCGCCGCCGCGCGCAGCTCCGATCTGGCGGCGCGGCTGCGCGAGGCCGGTGTTGTGGCCGGCGCGCCATTTCCGGTCTCGGCCGGCGTGGAGGCCGACCAGCTGCGCTATTTCTTCCCGCAGGATCGGGCGCTGGCGCAGGATCTGACCGCCGCGGCGGGGCAGGCCGGGGTGGCCATGCAGCGCGGCGCGGTTCCGCCGGGCGCCCCCCTGCCAAGGCCCGGCACGCTGGAATGGGCCGTCTCGGCCAATCCGGCCAGCGGCATCCCGGCCAGCCAGCCGGCACCCCTGCCACCCGCCCCCACCCTCGCCGTGCCTGTCCCCCACCAGCCGCCGGATGGCGCGGTGCTGCCGGCCGCTTCCCTGCCAGTGCAACTGACCTGGCTCGGGCTGGAGACGGCCGAGGCCCCGTGCTGCTTCATCGAGGTGTTGAGCCAGGCCGTGGATCTCACCTGGCAGGAGGTGTTCGCCGGCTTGCCCGACGCCACCGACCGCCATCTGCTCTCGCTGCCCGCACCGGCGGACTACGCCTGGCGTGTGCTGCATGTCTCGCGTGAGGGTCCGCGCTATGCCGCCAGCCCCTGGTCGCGCTTTACCCTGCGCGGCGACGCACCATGAGGCGCCTCGCCTGCCTGGTCCTGGCCGCCAGCCTCGCCGCCTGCGCCGCGCCGCCACCGCCGAGCCGCCCGGCCCCGCCACGCCCCACCGCCGCACGCCCCCCGCCCCCGCTGCATGAAGCGCCGGCAGGCTGGTCCTTCAGCACCGCCACCGCCACCTGCACCGCCCGCATCACGCATCCGGACGCCTCGCTTTCCGTCACCGCCGGGCCGGAGCCGCAGGTGGAATTCGTCGCGCGCGGGACCGACGCAGCGCCGCGCATCCTGAACCTGGCGTTTCGCGGGCCGGAAGGCGCCTGGTCCCGCCGCCTGGCGGCCCGAGGCGCGGAGGGCGCCGGGGTGACGCAGCCGCTCGCCCCCGCCTCGGAGCGCCGGGTGCTGGCCCTGCTCGGCGGCGGCACGCTGACCTTCACCCGCCCCGGCGCCGCCGCGCTGCGGGTGACGCTGCCGGATGCGGGGGTATCCGGGCGCGACTGGTTCGGCTGCCTCAACAAGCTGCGGCCCGGCTGACGGCGCAGAATTGGCCGGCGGAGGCATCGACAGCGGCGCCGACATCCGCATCTATCGCCAGCATGCGCACCCTGATCCTGATCTCCGCCCTACTGCTGGCCGTGCTGCTGGTGGCCGCCTTCTGGCTCTACACCCCGGACCGCCCGCGCGCGGCGCTGGAGGCGCGCTATGCCGCCGCCCCCTCCGCCTTCCTGGAGGTCGAGGGCGTGCGGCTGCATCTGCGCGATACGGGGCCGCGGGACGCCCCGGCGCTGATCCTGCTGCACGGCTTCGGCAGCAGCCTGCACACCTGGGATGAGGTGGCGCCCCTGCTTGAGGACCGCCTGCGCGTGATCCGCCTGGACCTGCCCGGCTTCGGCCTGACCGGCGCCGACCCCTCCGGTGACTATTCAGACCCGCGCGCCATCACGCTGATTGCGGGCCTGATGGACCGGCTGGGCGTGGCGCAGGCGCATATCCTCGGCAGTTCGATGGGCGGCCGCATCGCCTGGCGCTTCGCCGCGGCGCAGCCCGCGCGCGTGGCCAAGCTGGTGCTGATGGCGCCCGATGGCTTCGCCGCCCCCGGCAATGGCTACGGCGCCGCGCCGAGCGTGCCGCTGCTGATGCGGGTGCTGCCCTACACCCTGCCGGAGCGCCTGCTGCGCGCCAGCCTGGCGCCGGCCTATGGCGACCCCGCCGCGCTGACCCAGGACCGCTTCGAACGCTACCGCGAAATGATGCTGGCACCGGGCGTGCGCCAGGCGATCGTGGACCGCATGGCCGGCCATGTGCTGCCGCCGCCGGAGCCGATCCTGGCCACCATCCAGGCCCCGGTCCTGCTGCTATGGGGCGAACGGGACGGCATGGTGCCCGCCAGCCACGCCGCGGATTACCAGCGCGTGCTGCCCGACAGCCGCCTTGTCGTCCTGCCCGGCCTTGGCCATGTGCCGATGGAGGAAGCGCCCGAGGCCGTGGCCGCGGCGCTGCGCGGCTTCCTGCTGGCGGAATAAGGGGCGTAACCCCACCGCCCTCGCCCGCGAAGCCGCACTGAGCCATCCCCGCACCGCCAGAAGGATCGCGATTTGTCCACGCTCAGCCAGACCATGCCGCGCCCCCTCTCCGCCGCAAAATTCCAGGACCCCCGGGTGACCGCGAAGGGGGAGCGCCGGGCGGTGGTGGCGCTGGCGGGGCTGGAGACGCTGTGGGTGAACACCGGGTCGCTGTGCAACATCACCTGCCGCGCCTGCTTCATGGAAAGCAGCCCGCGCAACGATGCGCTGGCCTATATCTCCGCCGCCGAGGTCGCCACCTATCTGGATGAGGCCGAGGCGATGCCGGTGCGGGAGGTGGGGTTCACCGGCGGCGAGCCTTTCATGAACCCCGACCTGCTGCCGATGCTGGAGGATGTGCTGACCCGCCCCGGCGCGCTGCGGGCGCTGGTGCTGACCAACGCCATGAAGCCGCTGCGCCGCTACGCGCCAAAGCTGCTGGCGCTGCGGGACCGGGTGGATACGGACCGCCTGACGCTGCGCGTGAGCCTGGACCACCACAGCGCCGCGCACCATGATTTCGAACGCGGCGAGGGCAGTTTTGGGGCAAGCCTGGAGGGCCTCGGCTGGCTGGCGCGGCACGGCTTCCGCGTGCATGTCGCCGGCCGCGCCAGTTTTGGCGGGGAGGATGAGGCGGCGATGCGCGCCGGCTTCGCCCGGGTTTTTGCCGACCACGCCATTCCGATCGACGCCGCGGACCCGGTGGCGCTGATGCTGTTTCCGGAAATGGACGCGACGGTGGATGTGCCGGAGATTTCCGAGGCGTGCTGGGGCATTCTGGGCAAGCACCCGGACCAGATGATGTGCGCGTCTTCCCGCATGGTGGTGAAGCGCCGCGGCGCGGACCGCCCGGCGGTGGTGGCCTGCACCCTGCTGCCCTACGAGCCGCAATTCGAGCTGGGGGCGACCCTGGCGGAGGCGGCCCGGCCGGTGGCGCTGAACCACCCGCATTGCGCGAAGTTCTGTGTGCTGGGGGGAGCGAGTTGTTCGCGGTGATCGAGTTACCCGATTTATATGAATGGAAGCGTACGCTGATCCTAATCTGAGGTTCGGCAGCTCGACGCCGACCCTCAAGGCAAAGGCGGTCTAGCACGAGCCCTATCGCATCTTTCCATCAGGTAAGCGAGGAGGTCTGAACAGGCTTGGATGCCGACCCACAAGGCATTCTTCCAATAATTCTGGCTTGGGTATAACGTCCTTATACTCGAACGCTTGGACTCGACCCATGCATCGAGTTCGACCTGAGTTAAATGCCGTCCGCGCAGCCCAAACATGAAATGGTAATCGTTAATGAGTCCGACCAATTCCTCAGCTGAGACCGATATAAATTTGGCCTCAAGACCGTATGCGCAAAAATGCCGAATTGCTAAAGGGACCAGATACGCACATCCTCCCGCTTTATTGTTGATAGCGAAATTTAGCAGCAACTTCCGTTCATCATTGACCTTAACGACACTGACCACACACTCTAGAAGAGAAGTCGAATCCAGCGCGTCGTAGTAAGGATTAACCGTGCTTCGAATAGGCGATACTAGATCGTCTTTTTTTATGCCTGAGTTGCAAGGCTCACAGACATAGATAAGGTTCGGGGAGTACATTGCAAAATCGGGAAATCGCCCCGACGGGAGAAAATGATCCCAACGTCCTGCGGGCTCTAACTGGCAGTACGGGCACCGAATTGTCTCATCGACTGTCTTTGCAAGCTCGGTGATCCGCTTGGGCAGACGATCTCTAAGCTCAGAAAGGAGACGTTGTTTGAGGCTTGGACTATAGCAAGAGAGAAGTGCTTTAGCCTCTCCAGCGGTTCGCGAGACTTCAGGAACAGCTTCCAAATTTTTTTTACTTTGTTCATATTCAGCATATCTATATTTAATCGACGCCTTCAGATCCGTCAGAGCAGAGATATACTCTAAGTCTAATTTTCCATCGACGACCGAGTTGTACTGCGCATAGAAGTCACCGTTAGGCAAAGGTACGTTATACATCTGCAGCTAACTCAGCTTCAATTTGGCTAATGACCAGAGATATACCTTGGCATTACTGCCTAGTCCTTTGGGAAACAACTGCTCGACCTTTGCTGGATCGTTATCATGCTCCGCCAAAAGATCCTTTATAATAGCAGTATAATCTCGCTCGTACTCTCTAGTGTCAAAAAGCGCACCTGTTATATTCGAAATATTTTCCCCAAACGTTTCGAAATCGGGTTTTTCAACACTAATTTCTTCATTGGCGTTCCGCCGAATTATATTCACATGTCTGCTTTGAACCTGTTGTGCGATAATTGGCGAGTGAGTAGCAACGACGGCATACGAGTCGTGCGACGGAAGTATTCGCAACAGCTCGGTTGTGAGCGCCGCCATCAGGCTTGGGTGGAGATGTGTCTCTGGCTCGTCCATCAGAACCAGTGTGCGCTTTCGAAGATACCTGACTAGATGTGCAAGAATATTCAGTACAATCTTTTGGCCTGCACTCAGGTGGCCGTAACCTGAAGTGCTCTCCGGCTCAAAGTATTTCTCGAAGTCAGATACACCGAGAGTGTTTTGCGCAGCCGCACCTAGCAATTTCTTCTGAGCTTCAGTCATATCGCCGATGAGTTCACGGAGCTTCTCCACCAACTCACTCTCCGTGTAAATCGTGTTGTCTGATTTTCGAATTCCGCAATAGGTATATCGGATGTCCTGATTAACGACATGCGGTCGCTCAAATTGGTCAAAAGGATTGAAGGAAATGGCTATTACTGCATAAAAAGAGGGGGCTGGGAAAACGCGTCCAGCCTCTTCACGTTTAGCTAAATCCTTCCGCTGCTCTACCGATCGATCCCGCGTATCTGAAAGCTGCGTCAAAGATGCAGTAATTCCGGTCAATTCGATAGCTAACTTAGACAAAAGCTGCGTCTTGCCAGATCCATTTCTGCCGGCAATTAAATTAAGAGTGCTTAATTTCTCACCAGCCTCTCCGAAATCGAATTTTATTGCATGCTCGTTCACCGCGCCGGGCAGTCTTACGCGATATTCAAATTGATTAACCAGGGAACCTGTAACTCCAAACAAACTTCTTGCTTTGTCACGCACCTCTGCTGCTCCTCCAGGGTCGCGAAGAAGAGCGGTCTGAAAGCAAGAATCGTCTTCGAAATCACTCCACTTCCTCGGCTGTGTTGCAGCATCGGCTATTGCTCGCAAGAGGTATGGCGCATCAGTTCCCAATTCCGCATGAATTTTCTCATAAAATGCGTTAGACAGCGCAAGACTGCAATACTCCGCTTCAGCATTGCCCAGATCCGGAAATCTAAACGGTCCGTTTTTGAACGTCCACTCTGGGCTTTCCTGTGTTTTCCAGTGGGAGGTCTGGCCACGCCTCATTACGCGAACTTCACCTAGCAGAATAACGGCCTCACCCGGAGATTTATGCAGATATGCTCTGCACATTGTCCGATAGCCGTAGTCATCCCAAGAGTCATAGGCCAGTACCAAGACAGGATAGTTACTCTCTTTGGATGGTGTCGGGAGAGCAGAACCGGGCTCTTGCACCAGAATTTCTGTCACAGTGGCTAACTTCCCTCAGTCTCGTAAATAGACCAACGCAACAGTGCCGCCGACGATAAGCCTACACTAGTGTGCCATCAACTTACATCCTCGCCAGTGCTGCATTGCATAATCAATTTGATCTTGTCTTAGATGCGTGGAGGCAAGTCGCTAAGCTGGCTCTACCCCACCACCGCCACCGCCCGGATCGGACTCGCCGTCCCCCCGCGAATCTTCAGCGGAAACCCAATAAACCGAAACCGCCCGCGCCCCACCACCGCCTCCAAATTCGCCAGGCATTCGATATGCGTAATGCCCCGCTCCGCGCACGCCATATGCGCCCGGAAGTTCAGCTCCCCTTCCGGCGCGGGGCTGATCGCCTCCACCCCGAACATGCCAATCCCCTTGTCCGCCAGCCAATGCACGCTCTCCACCGCCAGCCCCGGAAAGTCGTGCAGGTAGCCGGGCTTGCCGAGCAGTCGGGCGTTCACCCCCATATGGATCAGCACGGTATCCCCCGGCCGTATCTCCTCGCCGGATGCCGCCAGCGCCGCCTCCATCTCCGCCACCGTCACCGCATGCTTCAACGGCACATGGGACAGGTCGAGGCAGATGGCCTCCGTGTAGAATTTCTCCAGCGGCACCTGGTCGATGCTGGCCGCCCCCGGCCGAGGGTCGAAATGCACCGGCGCGTCCACATGCGTGCCGGCATGGTCGCTCATCGACATGAAAAGCGCCTTGCTGGTGAAGGTGGTGGCGCCGGCCACCTTCTTCTCCGAATGGTCACCCCACACCGTCATCACCACCGGCGGGTGGCTCGGGTGGGCCTGGGTGCGGTGGAAGATTTCGCGCGACAGGTCGATGAGTTCCATGGCGGCTTGTTCCTATTCCTTCGGGGTCTGTCGGCGCGCCTCGGCCTGAAGCAGACGGATCGCCTCCTCCAATGCCGCCAGCGTGCCCTCGGGCAGGGCGGCGCGAAAGGCGGCATCGCGTTCGCGGGCGGCCTGCATCAGGCCCTGCTGCAAAGTCGTGCCCTCGGCCGAAAGGCGCAGCGCCACCTCCCGCGCATCCTGCGCGCCGGTCGCCCGCTCCACCAGGCCGCGCGCCACCAGCGCCTTCACGGCGCGGGACGCCTGCGCCTTGTCCAGCCCGGATTCGCGCGCCAGGTCGCGCAGGGTCAGCGGCGCGAAGCCGCCGAGCAGCGCCAGGATGCGCCATTCCATCAGGCTCACGCCGAAATCTTGCCGATAGCGCCGCGCCGCGCCGCGGCTCAGCGCATTGGCCAGGCGGTGGATGCGGTAGGACAGCAAATCGCGAATGGTCGCGGGCGGATCGGACATCGCGCCGAGGATCATGAGGGCGATTGACCGCGTCAACCTTCAACACCCCCGAAATCTCGCCCCGAAATCGCCGCAGGTCGGCAGCAGGATGCGACCATGTCCACGCAGACCGCCACCCGCCTGCCCCCGCTGCCGCTCGGCGCCACCGCGCGCCCGGCGCTTTCCGTCGTCGTGCCCGCCTATAATGAGCAGGAGGTGCTGCCCATCTTCCACGCCAGGCTGGTCCCGGTGATGGAGGGAATCGGCCTGCCGTGGGAGGTGGTCTATGTGAATGACGGCTCCCGCGACGGCACGCTGGGCGTCATGCTCGGCCTGCGAGCGGCGGATTCGCGCGTGTCGGTGGTCAATCTCAGCCGGAATTTCGGCAAGGAAATCGCGCTGACCGCGGGGCTGGACCATGCGGGGGCGGACCAGGCGGTGGTGGTGATCGACGCCGACCTGCAGGACCCGCCGGAGGTCATTCCAGACCTCGTCGCCGCCTGGCAGCAGGGTTTCGACGTCGCCTATGCCCGCCGCCGCGCGCGCCTGGGCGAGACCTGGCTGAAGAAGGCCACCGCCGCGGGCTTCTACCGCGTGATGAAGCGCATCGGCGGCAAGGTGGACCTGCCCGCCGATACCGGCGATTTCCGGCTGATGAGCCGCCGCGCGCTGGATGCGCTGCTGGGCCTGCGCGAACAGCACCGCTTCATGAAGGGCCTGTTCGCCTGGGTCGGCTTCCCCTCCACCCCCGTGCTGTATGACCGGGACCCGCGGGCGGCCGGCGAGTCGAGCTGGAACTACTGGAAGCTGTGGAACCTGTCGCTGGAGGGGATCACCGCCTTCACCGTGGGGCCGCTGAAGATCGCCACCTATCTCGGCCTGCTGACGGCGATCGCGGCGCTGGTCTATGGCGTGCTGATCATCATCCGCACCATCCTCTACGGCAATCCGGTGGCCGGCTACCCGAGCCTGATGGCGGTGGTGCTGTTCCTCGGCGGCGTGCAGCTGACGACGCTGGGCATCATCGGCGAGTATCTCGGCCGCATCTTCAACGAAACGAAGCGCCGGCCGCTTTACGTCGTGGAGCGCCACATCCCGAGCGAGACGGATCAGCGGCAGCCGATGAGCTGACCTCCGGACGCCGGGCCCATCGGGCGGCAATCGGCGGCCGCTGGAACCAGCGGCAGCAGGCTGGGCTGCGCGGCGGGCAGGAACAGGCGCAGCTCGCCCGGCGCCAGCGGGGCCGAGGCCAGCGCCTCGTCGCGGCAGATGGGCGCCTCGCGCCAACGGGCGACATACATGGTGCTGCCGGGGACGGCGCGTTCGGCGGCCAGGGCCAGGATTTCGAGGGTCAGCGGCTGGCTGCCGGCGGCATCGGGCGGGGTCACGCAGTGCCAGCTCGGCAGCAGGGTCAGCGCCCGCGCGGTGGCGAATTCGGCGCGCAGTGCGGGCGCATCGATGTGCCACGCCGGGCGGGCCTGCGCCCATTCGGCGATGGCTGCGCGCAGTGGTGAGGCGTCGGCGAATTGCAGCAGCCCTGCCACCAGGCACAGCACCGGCCGCACCCGCGCCAGCAGCACCATCCCCGCCAGCAGCAGCGCATAGCCCACCGGCCAGAAGAAGCGGCCGGAGGCGCGGAACTGCTCCAGCACCGCAGGCGCCGGGCCGAGGTCGAGCACGATGCGCTGTCCGAACCCCACCTGGAAGGACGCCGCCAGCGCCGTCAGCCCGAGCAGCACCACCGCCAGCCCGGCATGGCGGCCCAGCTTGCGCCAGGCAAAGCGCGGCCGCAGCAGCAGCCCTATCAGCAGCGCCGCCAGCAGGCCGAAGCCGAGCCAGTTGTAACCCTCCCACCCGCCATGCCCCGTGGCATCGAGCTGCGGGGACCAGGGCCAGCCGGAAAACAGGGACCCCGCCGGCCAGAAGGGTGAGAGCAGGTTCAGCGCATAGCGCCCGTAGCCGCCATCGCCCTGCGCGCCGAGATAGCCGAAGCTCGCCATCACCCCGGCCACCGCGCCGAGGCAGACCGCCACCGCCAGCGCCGGGCCGATGAACGCCTCCCCGCGCAGCAACCGCGTCGCCGGCACCGCGCCGAGCAGCGCCAGCGTCATCGCCGCCAGATACGGGTGCACCAGCAGCGCCGCCACCTGCAGCACCCCCGCCGCCAGCCACAGCGAAACGCGCGGCCGTGTCACCAGCCGCAGATAGATCCCCAATCCCAGCAGCAGCAAAAAATGCCCGCACAGCGCCGCATGCCCGAAGCGCCCGATCCAGGCCGGCATGGACGCCGCGGCGAGCGCGATGCCGAGCGCCGGCAGCAAGCGCTTCTCGCCCGCGGACCGCAGCGCGAAGACAGCGGCAATCGGCTGCGCCACCCAGGCCAGCCCATAGAACAGCCCGACGCCGTGAAACCCCTCCGGCAGCCAGGCGCGCATCGCCTTCAGCGCCAGCGCCAGAAGCGGGATGGAATCGGCGAAGGCGGTGTTCATCCCGCCCGCCTGGGTGTTGAGGTTCAGCGCCAGGGTCGGCGGCCAGCGCCAGGCATCGGCCACCAGGTAGCGCTGCGCCACCATGTGCTGCGCCGCGTCGCCCGCCGGGCGCCAGCCCTGCCCCGCCACCGGAAACAGGACATCCAGCGGAAACACCCACAGCGCCAGCCCGAGGCCAAGGGCGAGCGCCGCCAGGTAGGATAGCATCGCGGTCTGGCGGTCGGTCAGCGTGGCGGCCCTTGGGATGGAGGCCGCGTCGTCTACAGCAACTTCGCCGCGGCGGAAATCGTCGCCCAGCCCTGCCCCGGCACCCCGTAGGCCAGCAGCCCCACCGCACCCCAGACGACCGCAGAAAGCGCCACCGCCCAGACCAGGCCGCGCGCGGGGCTGCGCCGGTGCAAGGCGGGCCGTGCCCAGCGCGCACCGGTACGGTTCGGCGGCTTCGGCGGGGCAGGCGTCTCGGGACGCGAAGGCGGAGCTTTGCGGCGCGCCGGGTTGTCCATGCCCAATTATGGCACAATCGGGGCGGAAACGGGCCGGGAA
Source organism: Falsiroseomonas sp. E2-1-a4 (assembly GCF_051433165.1). Classification (NCBI taxonomy): domain Bacteria; kingdom Pseudomonadati; phylum Pseudomonadota; class Alphaproteobacteria; order Acetobacterales; family Roseomonadaceae; genus Falsiroseomonas; species Falsiroseomonas sp. E2-1-a4. The sequence goes on from NZ_JBHMFS010000008.1 coordinate 203,665, forward strand.
AAGCGGCGGTGGCGTGATTTTTTCGTGGTTCCGCAGGGCTTGGAGCTGCCGCCACAATCCCGCCGCAAGCGCGTCGCAAACCCGCCCGGCCCAGTGACTATTGCACTTCCCAAGGGAATGGACCTCGACCTGATCCGCCACTGGCCATGTGCCTGGGGGGATCGGCCAGGGGAACGGTCCCATCAAACCGCGCGGCCCCCCGCCGCATCATGAGGACCCTCCATGCCTGGCCTGGAAGTTGTCCATGCATTGGTTCGAGAGCCCGAAACCCGCGGCTCGATCTTCGCCTACGCCCCTTCGGCCATGGAGCTGCATGGGCCGACGCTGACGGCCGCGCCGACGGCCCAGGCCTTCGCCAAGCGCGCGCTGGATGTGCTCGGCGCCGCCACGCTGCTGCTGTTCTGCCTGCCGGTTTTCGTGGTCATCGCCGCCCTGGTGAAGCTGGATGGCGGCGCCGCCTTCTACGCGCATGAGCGCGTCGGCCGTGGCGGACGCCTGTTCGGCTGCCTGAAGTTCCGTTCCATGGTGGCCGACGCCGACCGTCGCCTGGCCGCGCTGCTGGACCGGGACCCGCAGGCCCGCGCGGAGTGGGAGGCGACGCGCAAGCTGAAGGCCGACCCGCGCGTGACCGCCATCGGCCGCTTCCTGCGCGCCACCTCGCTGGATGAGCTGCCGCAGATCATCAATGTGCTGAAGGGCGAGATGAGCCTGGTTGGCCCCCGCCCGGTGCAGGCGGCCGAACTCGCGGTCTATTACGGCCCGGCCTCCGCGCATTACATGGCCGTGCGTCCCGGCATCACCGGCCCCTGGCAGGTCAGCGGCCGCAACGACACCTCCTACGCCCAGCGCGTGGCGCTGGATGTGGCCTATGCCCGGCACCCCTCCGTGCTGAACGATCTGCGCATCCTGCTCCGCACGCCGATGGCGGTGCTGGCGCGGCGCGGCGCCTACTAGGAGCGCGCCGCTTCCCATCGGCGGCGGCACGGGGCATATCCCGACGCGACTCAACCAGGGATAGGCCTTGGCGGCCCATCAGGCAGGAATGGCGCAGGTCATGGCCAATTCGGCCGAACATCGCGCCTCCGGCGGGCGGCTTCTTTCGGGTACCTTGTGGAATGCCGCCGGGCGTGGGCTTCCGTTGCTTCTCGCGCTGGCGCTGACGCCGGTTCTCATCGGCCAGATGGGCGTGGATCGCTGGGGATTGTTCACCCTGGCCCTCGCCCTGGTCGGTGTGTTCGGCGTGTTCGACCTCGGCGTCGGTGCCGCACTGACCCGGGCGCTGTCCGCCCGCATCGGCGTCGGTGAGATCGAGGGCGCGGCGGAATTGGCCGGCGCCGCCATCAGCGCGCTGGCGCTACTTTCCGCCGTCATCGCCGCCCTGGCCTTCGCCTTCATCCCCGCCTTGGTGACCGGCGTGCTGAACACGCCACCGGAATTGCAGGCGGAGGCCATCACCGCCTTCCGCTGGCTGTGCGCTGCGGCGCCGCTGGTGGTGGTGAATGCCGCGCTCTGGGGCACGCTGGCGGCGCATCAGCGGTTCCGGGAGGCCAACCTTGCCGCCATTCCGGTCGCCATCTTCTATTATCTCGGCCCGGTCCTGGTGCTGATGGTCTGGCAGAGCCTGGTCGGCGTGATCCTGGCGCTGCTGGCCTGCCGGCTGGCCAATACCCTGTCCTATGCCTGGCTGGCGCGGCGGGACCTGCCCGGGCTGCGCCCCGCCTGGCCATCCTGGAAGCTTGTCGCGCCACTGCTGCGGATGGGCGGGTGGATGAGCGCATCCGGCGTGCTGACCCAGGCGCTGCTCTATGCCGACCGCTTCCTGGTGGGCGCGCTGCTGACGCTGGCGGCCGTCGCCTACTACGCCACGCCGCTCGATCTGGTGATGCGGATGTGGATCTTGCCGGTGGCGGTCGCGCAGGCGCTGCTGCCGGCCATGGCCAGCGCCTACCTCTCCCATACCGAGGCCACCGCCGGGCTGCTGCGCCGTGGCGCGCTGCTGGTGATGGCTGCGGTGCTGCCGGCCTGCCTGGTGCTGGTGGTCTGGGGGCCGGAAATCCTCGGTCTGTGGCTCGGCGCGGAATTCGAGGCCGGCGGCGGGCGGGTGCTGCAGATCCTGGCCGTCGGCGTGTTCTTCTCCTGCGCCGCCTTCGCCCCCGGCGCGCTGCTGGACGCGATCGGGCGGCCGGATGCCAATGCGAAGTGGCAGTTGCTGCAGGCGGTGATTTTCCTGCCGCTTTCCGCCCTGCTGCTGATGTCCTCCGGCATCGAGGGGGCTGCCGCCGCCTGGGCGCTACGCTGCGCCACCGATGTCTTTGGCCGGCTGTGGCTGGTGACCCGGCTCTACCCCCCGGCCGGCGAGGCCGCGCGTCAGCTTGCCCTGCCGCTATTCGCCGGCGGCCTGGGCCTCGCCATCCTGCTGCCCGGCCTGTTGCCGATCCCCCTCGCCTTGCTGGCGCTGGCCGCCTTCACCGCCGCCGGCACCCTGGCCCTGACCGCGGCGGAGCGCCGCGACGCGCGCGGCCTGCTTCGTCGCCCCTGGCGCATCCGCGCCGTGCTGCGCGGGGAAGCTGCATGAAGCTCGCCATCAACGCCAGATTCCTGACCCAGAAGATGAGCGGCGTGCAGCGCTTTGCGCGGGAGGTGGTGACGGCACTGGCTGCCACCGGCCACCCCATCCGCCTGCTTGCCCCGCCCGGCGCGCCGGACGAATTTGCCGGCCTGCCGGTGGAGCGCATCGGCCGCCGCACCGGCCAGCCCTGGGAACAATTCGACCTGCCCGGTGCGCTAGCGGGCCAGCATCTGCTGAACCTCGGCAACACCGCGCCGCTGCGGGTGGGCGGGGCGCAGACCCTGGTGATCCACGACGCCGGAGTCTTCGACACGCCCGAGAGCTATTCCTTCGCCTTCCGCGCCTGGTACCGCGCCCTGCACTGGACCCTGCCGCGTCGCGGCGCCCGCATCGTCACCGTCTCCGAGTTTTCGCGCGCCCGGCTCTCGCTGCATCTGGGGCTGCCCGCCGCGCGGATCGGCGTGATGGCGGAAGGCGGCGAACATGCGCTGCGCGATCCGGCAGACCCCGCGGTGCTGGCGAAGCACGGCCTGCAACCCGGCCGCTTCGTGCTGGCCGTCGGCACCCGCGCCGCGCACAAGAACCTGGATGCGCTGCGCGATGCGGTGGCGCTGCTGGCCGCCCGCGGCATGAAGCTGGCCGTGGCCGGCGCGGCCGATGCCAGCGTGTTCCGCAATGCCGGGGATGTCGATGCGGCTGTGGCGCTCGGCCGGGTCAGCGATGGTGAGCTGCGCGCGCTGTATGAAGCGGCGCTCTGCCTCATCTTCCCCTCCCGCTACGAAGGCTTCGGCCTGCCGCCGCTGGAGGCGATGTGGTGCGGCTGCCCGGTGCTGGCGGCCGCCGCCGGCGCGGTGCCGGAAGTGTGCGGTGACGCCGCCTTGTGGTTCGACGCGGAAGGCCCGAACACCCCCGCCGCGGCACTCACCCGGCTGCTGGACGACCCCTTCCTGGCCGAGCATCTGCGCCTCGCCGGCCGTACCCGTGCCGACACCTTTTCCTGGCCCGCCGCGGCGGACCGGCTGCTAGGCCTGTTGGAGCCTCGATGAAGACCGCCATCATCCATGAGTGGCTGGACAGCTACGCCGGGTCGGAGCGGGTGCTGGAGCAGTTGTTCGAGATCTTCCCCGACGCCGACCTGCATGTGGTGTGCGACTTCCTGCCCGAGGCGGAGCGCCGCTTTCTCGGCGGAAGGGTGCCGCGCACCTCCTTCATCCAGCGGCTGCCGCGGGCACGGCAATGGTTCCGCTACTACCTGGGTCTGATGCCGATCGCGGTGGAGCAATTCGACCTCTCGGGCTATGATCTGGTCGTGTCTTCCTCCCACGCCGTTGCCAAGGGGGTGCTGACCGGCCCGGGGACGCTGCATGTCAGCTACGTCCACAGCCCGATGCGCTACGCCTGGGATCTCCAGCACCAGTATCTGCGCCAGGCGCGGATGGAACGCGGCGTGAAGGGCGCGCTGACGCGCTGGCTTCTGTCGCGCATGCGGGCCTGGGATTTCGCCTCCGGCGCGCGACCGGATGTGATCGCCGCCAACAGCGCCTGGATCGCCGAGCGAATCCGCAAATCCTGGCGGCGGGAGAGTGTGGTGGTGCACCCGCCGGTGGACCTGGATGGCTTTCCCTTCCAAGCCAACAAGGGCGCGGATTACGTCGTCGCCTCCCGCCTCGTGCCCTACAAGCGCATCGACCTGATCGCGGAGGCCTTCCGCCGCATGCCGGACCGCCGCCTGGTCATCGCCGGCGATGGGTCGGAGATGGGCCGGGTGCGCGATGCGGCGGGTGATGCGCAGAACATCGCCATTCGCGGCCGTATCAGCCAGCCCGACCTCGTCGCCCTGCTCGCCTCCGCCCGCGCCTATGTCTTCGCGGCGGAGGAGGATTTCGGCATCGGCATGGTGGAGGCCCAGGCCTGCGGCACGCCGCTGATCGCCTATGGCCGCGGCGGCGCCACGGACATCGTCCAGCCCGACATTACGGGCGTGCTGTTCCCGCACCAGACCCCGGAGAGTCTCATCCAAGCCGTGACACGATTTGAGACCCTTGCGATCTCGCCCGACGCCTGCCGCGCCAACGCCCAGCGCTTCTCCCGCGCCGTCTTCCGGGACCGCATGCGGGCGGTGGTACGGGATGCGCTCGTCGCGCGCGGGATGGCCGCATGACGCTGCGGTTCAGCCTGGTCCTGGCAACACGGGGCCGCACCACGGAGCTGGTGGAGTTTCTCGACAGCGTCGCGCTGCAATCCCGCGACGATGTCGAGGTGATCGTGGTGGACCAGAACGAGGATGGCCGCCTGGCGCCGCTGCTCGCACCCTATGCGGGGCGGCTGCGGGTGACGCATCTGCGATCCTCCATCGCGCGCGCCAACCATGCCCGCAACCTCGGCCTGCGCCAGGCGCGTGGCGCGCTGGTCAGCTTTCCCGATGATGACTGCCTGTACCCGCCGGGGCTGCTGGCCCGCGTCGATGCCGCCTTCCAGGCCGACCCGGTTCTGGCGATCCTGACCGGGCCTGCGGAAAATCCGGCCGGCGGCCTCGGCTCCGGCCGCTGGCGGCAGGAAGCCGGGGCGATCACCGCCGCCAATGCCTGGACCAGCGTCATCGAATTCAACCTGTGGCTCCACCGCGACCTGGCGCTGCGCCTCGGCGGCTATGACGAAACGATGGGGCCGGGCACGACGCTTGGCTCGGCGGAGGGCAATGATCTGGTGCTGCGCGCCGTGACCGTCGGCTACAGGGCGATCTACGACCCTGCCTTGCGCGTCATCCACCCGGACAAGCGGCTGTCGGAAGTCGCGGTGGCGCGGGCCTGGCTGTATGGCAACGGCCTCGGCTTCGCGCTGCGGCGGCATTCCGTGCCGGCCAGCGTCTGGGCGCCCTTCGCGATCCGTCCCCTTGGCGGTGTGGCGTTGAGCCTGCTGCGGCTGCGGCCACGGGATGCGGCCTATTACGGCATGACCTTCCTCGGCCGGCTGCGCGGCTACATCCGCCGCGACGCAACGGCCGGGCGCATCCGCCCGGCCATCCAGGGCCGCCCCCTGGACCACGGCTGATGCGCCTCGCCATCGGCACCGCCACGCGCGGCCGCGCCGCCATTCTGGGCGAAGTGCTGGCCGAGCTCGGTCGGCAGACGCGCACGCCGGATCGGGTGCTGGTCTGCCACGTGACGCCGGAGGATGTGGCCGGCCTGCCGGCGCGCTTTCCGCAGGTGGAATTCCTGGCCAGCCCCGCCGGCCTGCCGCGCCAGCGCAACGCCATCCTGGATGCCTGCGCGGATTGCGATGCGGTGCTGTTCCTCGACGATGATTTCCTGCCGGCACCGGACTACCTGGCGGTGACGGAGCGCGTCCTGGCGGCGCATCCGGATTGCGTGGTGACCACCGGCACCGTGATCGCGGACGGCGCCAAGGGGCCGGGGCTTTCGGTGGCGGAAGGCCGCGCGGTGCTGGCCGCCGATGCGGCGCCCGCGGATGCGCTGGCCGTCGCGCCGCATTTCAACGGCTATGGCTGCAACATGGCCTTTCGCCTCGCCCCGCTGCGCGCCCACGCCATAAGGGTGGATGAGGCCCTGCCGCTGTATGGCTGGTACGAGGATATCGACGTGACCCGCGCCCTCGGCCGGCATGGAAGCATCCTGCGGCTGGCGGGTGCGCGCGGCGTGCATCTCGGCAGCAAATCGGGGCGCGTTTCCGGGCTGCGGCTTGGCTACAGCCAGGTGGCGAACCCGGTCTATCTCGCCCGCAAGGGCACCTTTCCCTGGAGCCACGCCATCCCCTCCGCCGCGCGCCACACCGCGATGAACGCGCTGCGGTCGCTGGCGCCGGAGCCGCATGTGGACCGCTTCGGGCGCTTTCGCGGCAATCTGCTGGCGCTGGCCGATCTGCTGCGCGGCCGGGCGCATCCCGCGCGGATACTGGAGCTGTGATGCAGGACGCCTTCTTCGTCCTGTCCAAGCTGGTCTGGGCGGTGCTGCGGCCGAATACGCTGGCCCTGGCGCTAGCCGTGCTGGGCCTGCTGCTGGTCTGGCGCGGACGCCGCTTCGGGCGCTGGCCGCTGGCGCTGGGGCTCGGCTGGTATGTCGCCGTCTTCGCCCTGCCGGTCGCGGCGCTGCTGACCCTGCCTCTGGAAAACCGCTTCCCCCGCCCGGCGACGCCGCCGGCACAGGTCACCGGCATCATCGTGCTCGGCGGCGCAGTGGAACAGCGGATGACGGCGGCGCGCGGCATCCCGGCACTGAACGGCGCGGCGGAGCGGATGACGGAAGGCGTGGCGTTGGCCCTGCGCCACCCGGAAGCCCGCCTGGTCTTCACCGGCGGCACCGCCGCGGTGGACCAGTCCGGCCCCACCGAGGCCGAGACCGCCCGCCTGCTGTTCACCGATCTCGGCCTGCCGGCGCACCGCGTGGTGCTGGAGAATGAAAGCCGCAACACGCATGAGAACGCGGTCTTCACCCACCGCCTGCTGAACCCTCAGCCGGGCGAGACCTGGCTGCTGGTGACCTCGGCCAGCCACATGCCGCGCAGCATGGGCGTGTTCCGTGCGGCGGGCTGGAGCGTGACGGCCTGGCCGGTGAACTACACCACCGGCGACGACCCGGCCCTGTGGTGGGACAACCCCTTCCCCACCAAGCTGAACCACGCGGAATGGGCGCTGCGGGAATGGGTGGGGCTGACGGTCTATTGGCTGACAGGGCGGACGGGAGCCTGGTTTCCGGCGCCGTAGGCAGCCTGCCTCACCCGGTAGATCTCCACCGGCCCGCGCCCTTCCGCCACCGCCGCCGCCAGTTCATACCCCGCCGCCACCGTCGCCATCACCTGCTCGGCCGCCGCCGGGCGCATGGTCTGCATCCAGCCGCGGTCCACCACAATCACGCGCGGGCGCGCGGCCAGCACACGGTCCAGCTCCGCCGTGGTGCTGGTATCCGACAGATCCTCGAAGAAGCCGGTCAGATGTGGCGGGAAGGGAAAGCGGGTGGCGATGCGAACGCCGGCCATGACGTAGACGCTGGTGTGGTAGTTGGCGATGAAGGCATCGCCGCCTGGCCCGGCCGCCGCGGCCACCGCCGCCGCCACTTCCCGCACCGGGTCGCGATGCATCAGGCCGGGCCCGCGCTCCAGCCTTTCGCGCATCTCCGGCACCCAGCCTTGCAGCGCCAGCACCAGCACCATGCCGGCGAGCAGCGGCCGCGTCAGCCCCGGCCGTGCGACCAGCAGGGCCAGGTGCCAGGCGCCAACCGCGGCGAGCAGGGACAGCGCGGGCAGCCATAGAAGAAAGTAATGCGCGAAGAAGAAGCCCGGCCCGGCGATGGCCAGGCTGGCGGTGCCGAACCAGGCCAGCGCCACCACTATCAGCAGCGCCGCCGGGCCACCCGCTGCGCCCTTGGGCCGCCACATCGCCAGCGCCACCAGCGCGGCCACGAACAGCAGGGTCAGTTGCACCGCCGCCGCGCCGATCCGCCGCGCCGCCTCGGCCGCGTCGATCCGCTCCATGGAATAGCGAAAGGGCGCCAGGATCGAGCCATCGAGGTAATCCGCCAGCCAGCCCTGCGCCCAATACACCAGCAGGAAAACCAGGAACGGCGTGGCGCACAGCCCGGCATAGGCCGCCGCCATGCCCAGCGCCCGCCGCCAGGGCAGCACGCGGCGCCACAGCGCCGGCCCCAGCAGCACCGCGAAGGCGAGGCAGCCCGTCGGCACCGCCACCTGCTTCACCACCAGCGCCCAGCCCACCAGCAGCCCCATCGCCACCAGCGCGCCCCAGCCCGGCGCCCGCGGCACCGGCCCCAGGGCGCGGGCGGCGCCATGGGTGGCAATCGCCATGGCAGCGGTGATGAAGGGCGCGATCAGCAATTCGGTGTTGGTGCACAACCCGCTCAGCAGCAGGGTATGCGCGGCATAAATGATGCCCGCCGCCACACCGATGCTGCGCGACGCGCCCGCCGCCCGCACGAGGCCGAACAGCGCGAAGCCGGTAGCGATCACGCAGATCAGCCCGAGCAGTCGCACCGCCTCCACCGAGACGCCGAAGGCGAGGAAGGCAAGGGCGAACATCGCCGGCGCGCCGATCGGGTGCATGTCCCAGGCGGCGACCAACGGCCAGCCGCCGGCCAGCCATTCGCGGGCCTGCACCATGTACAGCCCCTCATCCGTATCGACCACGGCGGGGACGAAGCTGGTCAGCCGCAGCAGCACCGCCGCGACGAGGATCAGCAGCAGGCTCGCCGCATCCGCCCAGGCGGGCGGTGCAATGCGGGTGGGGGTGGTCAGGGTCTGGCCGTCCGGCATGGCTTCTCACGCGGGCGTGAGGGACCCGCCCGCCACCCATCCCAAAGGTGGCGCGCGGATGCAACCCGCTTTCGGCGCCAGACTGCCCCCGCCCCGTGGCTTTCGCCGGGCGAGACCGGGGCGGCCCGCCTAATTCTCCGGACGGAAGCCGCTTTCCTGCACGATGGTCGCGTATTCGTCGCGCTCCCGCCGGATCAGGTCGGCGAAGGCCTGTGGGCTGGCGGAAACGGTGGGCAGGTATTCCAGCCGGTCCAGCGCCGCCACCATGTCCGGCATCCGCGCCACCTGGGTGATGGCGGCGTGCAGTCCGTTGACGATGGCGGCCGGTGTATTGGCCGGCAGCGCCACGCCGAACCACTCATCCTTGGTGAATTGCGGATGGCCGAGTTCGGCGAAGGTCGGCAGATCCGGGTAGCGCGGGTTGCGCCGGGGGGAGGAGATGGCGAGCATCCGCGCCCCGCTGCCATGCTGGGGCGAGATGTCGCCCAGCACGCCGATGAACAGCGGCAGCCGCCCGCCGATCAGATCCTGCATGGCCGGCGCGGCGCCGCGATACGGCACATGGGTCATCCGCACATCCAGCGCCTTGCCCAGCATCACGCCGAGGAAATGCGGCGCGGAGCCGGCGGCGGGCGAGGCGAAGGGCACCTCCCCCTGCTGCGCCTTCAACCAGGTGACCAGCTCCGGGAAGGTCTTCGCGGGATGCGAGTTGGGCACCGCGGCGGCGAAGGGGAAGGAGCAGACGGTGGAGACGGGCGCCAGATCCGTCAGCGCGTCGTAGCGCACCTCGCGGGGGAAGACATGCGGCTGCAAGGTCAGCATGGAGGCCGGTGTCTGGAGGTAGATGCTGCCATCCGGCTCCCCGGCCTTCACCGCCTCCACCGCGATGCGGCCCGCGGCGCCGACGCGGCCCTCGACGATGATGCTCGGAGCGTAGATGCCGCGCAGCTTGTCGGCATAGAGCCGCGCCACGACGTCGGAGGACCCGCCGGCCGGAAAGCCGACGATGGCGCGGACCGGGCGGTTGATGGTCTGGCCGAGCGCGGGGGCGGCGAGGCCGGTCAGGGTGGCGGCACCCAGGCCCAATACGCCTCGGCGGGGAAGGGTCAGGCTCATCTTGGTTTCTCCTCCTGCGGCGTCGTTGCGCCTTGTGTGGACTACAATGCCCGCGGGACCGGCGGGCACCAACGGGTTTCAGCCGAAGGCCGCAATCACATCCAGCGGGATCGGCACGCCGCGGATGCGAGCCGGGTCGTCCGGGTGGCGGCCGGCCCAGACGCGAGTCTCGAAGCCTTCCACCGCCAGGGCGCCATCCTCCCGCAGCAGGCGATGGGTGACGTCGAAGGAGGATCGGCGGAAGACGGTGACCTGGGTTTCCACCACCACCTCATCACCGAAGGTGCAGGGGGTGGAGAATTTGGCGCGCGTATCCACCATCGGGATGCCGATGACACCATGCGCGGCGGCCCAGGCGATCTGCTTCGCGCCGAGGGCGCGCTGGAACAGGGCGGCGGTGCAGGCGTCGAAATGGGCAAAGTAGCGCGGGTAGAAGACGATGCCGGCGGCATCGCAATCGCCCCATTCAATGGTCAGGGCGCGGCGGTTCACCAGACTGGGCATCAGGCGGCCTCGATCAGCAGCGCGATGCCCTGCCCGCCACCGATGCAGGCCGAGGCGATGCCGTAGCGCCCGCCCCGCGCGCGCAGGCCACGCGCGCAGGTGACGGCAAGGCGAATGCCGGTGGCGGCCAGCGGATGCCCGAGCGCGATGGCGCCGCCATGCACGTTCAGCCGCGCTTCATCGAGGCCGAGTTCGCGCGCGCAGGCCATGACCTGGGCGCCAAAAGCCTCATTGATTTCCACCAGGTCGATCTGGTCGAGCCTCAGCCCGGTGCGCTCCAGCAGCGCGCGGATCGCGGGCACGGGACCGATGCCCATGATTTCGGGCGGGCAGCCCACCGCCGTCGCGGCCACCAATCGCGCCAGCGGCTTGCCCGCCCGCGCATGGGCACCGTCGCAGACCAACGCGGCGGCGGCGCCATCGACCACGGCGGAGGAATTGCCGCCGGTCTGCACCCCGCCAAAGGCAGGACGGATTTTTGCGAGTGCCTCCACCGGAGAGGGGCGCGGATGCGTATCCGCATGCAGTTCCGCCACCTTGCGCGGCAGGGTGATGCCGCGGTCGCGCAGGCCCTCGCGCGTGAAACTCGTGCTGGTTACGGTCAGCACTTCGTCGTCGAAAAAGCCCGCCTCCCGCGCCGCCAACGCGCGCGCAAAGGACCGCGCGGCGTAGGCATCCACTTCGGCCCGCGAGATGCCGTGGCGCTTGGCCAGTTCTTCCGCCGTGCCGCCCATGGACCGGCCGCAGGCCGGGTCGTCCAGCGCCTCCCACAGGAAATCCTTGAACTGCACAGGCGCGCCGAGGTCGAAGCCGGTGCGGTGGGTGAAGGCGGCGATCGGGTTGCGGCTCATGCTCTCCGCACCGACGCACAGCGAGATGCCGGCACCCTGGCGCTCCACCGCATTGGCGCCCTGCACCAG